>JABAAH010000004.1:62366-63385 GCA_014238855.1 Planctomycetota bacterium | reverse complement strand
GTGTTAACTCTCTGCCACAAACTTCCCTTAGAAGGCTTGCCAACACGTCTTGCTGAGTAGCGGCTAAACCATCAGCAGGCTCATCAACAAGCAGAACACGCGGGTCCATGGCCAGGCCACGAGCAATCTCCAAGCAACGTCGCTCGTAGAGCGACAAATCCGAAGCAAACGTAAAAGACTGATCAGCCAAACCGACTGACCGAATGAGTTCTTCCGTCCGTGCAACACAATACGATTTATCAATCAATTGCCACCACGATGAAGACTTTATACGAACGCCTTGCTCGACAGCAACAAGCACATTTTCAAATATCGTCATTGCAGGAAAAACTCTCGGAACTCGGAACGTCCGAGCTACTCCAGCACTAGCAGCCACCTCTGGCAACCGCCTCCCTCGCTGCCAGATTGTCCAAGACATCCCAATTCCGAGAAACAACCCGAAACCAAACGCCGACCAGCCGCGAAATCGAATACGTCTCTTTCCGGCAGCCAGTCGGTCTAAAGTAGATTCGTCAAGCAATAACTCAAGCTGCGGTTCATTTGCATCACCCACTAAATCAGTAATATCTGGAATAACACCCGGACCAATTCGCCGAGCTGTTACCGCCGCTTGCATCTGGTTTCGTAATTCACGGGCCTCGGACAAATCGCGACGCACCGCAAGAACTTCTCGTCCATCTGCAGTCACAATCCGCCAGTTACCCGCTAAACGATCAATCGCTAATTCTGCACGAAAGTAACTACGAAGCCGTTTTCCAAAAGTCGTGATCGTGAAAGGTTCTTCGACTACGAGGCCCCGCTTTACGACAGCCAACCACAGTCGATCGATGTCTACTGCTGCTGCTGCACAGAGCAAGCCAACCAGAACTCCGGTAAACAAAATACCCCAAAATGTTTTTGCCGAGAAAGCTTGTTTCAGTCGTCGGCCATCCAATCGGACTGAGCCTGATGTTGCTGATCGCAAACCACATATCGCATCAAGCAAAGCAGCCCTAGAGCCTCTGCCTGAACCTATAACT
>JABAAH010000004.1:0-62318 GCA_014238855.1 Planctomycetota bacterium | reverse complement strand
GGAAGAGTACCGGATCGGACAGTAAGTCGATCAATACTCAGAAGCGGAATGTCCGCTGGGAGCACAGAGGCATCAGCTACGTTCATGACATCTCCAGAAGTCATTGTTGTGACTCCTGTAACTCTGCTGCAAAACGTCGTGATGGAACAAGTCCAACAGGACGAAATCGCATTACAACAATCAACGCAATACCTACAAGCGCTAATCGCCAACTTCCAAGCGTAAAGAGATTTGTTTCAAATATTTGCGACTGAAGCCGCTGCATCCAAGCATCCACCCAAGGAATCACGACGATATCAAAACCAAACAATATTGTGACGCCGACAAGTGTTCCCGGAATACTCCCAAGGCCACCAATAATGACGGCGCAAAGAATCGCAACAGACCGATTAAACCCAAAAGCATTTGGGTCCCCTGTAGTACCAATGCTTGCGACCGACAGACAGCCGGCAAGCCCAGCTATTGCCGCGGCAATCGTAAAAGCTGAAAGCCGAACTTTTGCTACGGAAATACCAATTGTTGCGGCAGCGAGCGGCTCTTCACGAACGGCAACCCATGCTCTACCGAGTGTTGATTTTTCAAGAATTCGTACAAGTAGCACTACAAAAAAAAGTATCACTAGTGACAGGTAGTAGAACCATCTCGAATCAACAACAAATTCTCTACCAAGATCTATACCAGTAACAAGGACTCCGAATCCTGGTGGTGGAACTGGACCGAGACCTTGCGTACCCCCTGTTACGTTCTCTAGGTTAAGAAATAAAACACGAACTACTTCACCAAAACCGAGAGTAACGATCGCAAGATAATCTCCCCGCAGTCGCAACGTTGGAGAGCCGAGCAACGTTCCAATCGCGGCGGTGAAGCCAACACTCACGAGGACCGCTGAAAGAAAACCTATCTCTAACGGATTCATTGGAACAGTGAGAATGGCGAGAAAAAGCCCTCCCAACCCGAAAAAGGATGCGATCCCAAGGTGTAATAATCCAGTAAATCCCACCATAACATTGAGGCCAAGAGCAGCGATACAGATAATAAAAACTGATGTAATCTGCCCGCCAAGTCCACCTGCAAATGCCGGATCGAACCATGGAGCGATCGCTAACACTGCGAATACCGGTATTTCCCAGTTTCTTTTAGACCACTTCAAAAAACAAGCTGAAGACCGGTAGTGAATTTTCAACGTTGTCCTCCTCTTGTTTTTGATTTTCCGTAAATTCCTTGGGGACGAAAAGCAAGAAAAACAATGAGGACAAGAAACACCGATGCCATCGCCCAGCGAGGACCGAGAACAGCCACTGAAATCGCACGTAGCAATCCAACAACAAGTCCTCCTACAATTGCACCGGGCACACTCCCAATACCACCAAGCACTGCTGCTGTAAGAGCATACAGGCCCATCTGGTGCCCCATCTGGTAATTAATTGTTGTTGCGTGGATGCCTGCGGCGACACTTGCAACACCACCCAAAAATCCACTAATAAAAAAAGTTGCCCCAATAAGCTTTCCTGCTTCTCCTGAACGAGCTGTCACGCGGGTAATTGCAGCAATTGAACGTAACGATCTCCCAAAACGGGTTTGCCGCAGAAGAACATACAGGCATAGAAGTGGTGGGACGCTAATCGCAAGAACCAGAAGGTCAGCCATCAGAATAGAGATTCCACCAACTGTACGAGTGGAGGCTAGGAAAATTTCTGGAAATGCTCGATCAGTTGGCCCAATCCAAACAAGCCCCACATTCATTAGTATAAATGAAACGCCGATCGCTGAAACAAGGGGGGATAGAGGAGGAGCGTCTCGCAGCGGACGATACACAAATCGATCAATACAGACATTGAGGCAACCACAAAATAGACCACTGCATGAAGCAGCTAGAATTACCGCCAAGCAACCAGTCACCGGGACAACTGGAAGCGGCACTAGGAATGAAAGAATTGCGAGTGCTAGGCAACCACCAAGCATCACGACATCCCCGTGCGCAAAGTGTATGAGTCCCACAGTCCCATACACGAGGGTATACCCCACAGCCATTAGCCCAAGAAACACACCACTAGTGATTCCGATACCACATTGCTGAAGAAAGGATGCTAGGTCCACGCACTGTATCCCGACAAAGTAAGCCGTAAGAAGAATCTTTTCCCTAAGTCTTATCTGCTGACGTTCTTTTTGCCTATGCCAGCAGCTGGCACAACTTCTTCGTGCTCAAACGTACCATTCCGAACAACACTTACGGACACCTCCTGAAGTGTCGTATCCCCGTTTACATCGATACTCCACTCCCCAAGCACGCCGTCGTCTACGTGACTTGTAAAAGCAGATTCTACGATGGCGCGACGATCTTTACGCCCCACGTCAGCAATTGCTCGGATCGCGAGTCGCGCTGCCTCATAACCATGAATTGCTGCATTACTTGGGCATGTTCCATATTTTTCCTGGTACCGCTGAAGGAACATGATTTCCGAACAATCTGATTGTGTTGGCGACAATCCTGCAGATGTAGCAAAGCAACGCCCCTCCAAAGAAGCTGCGCCTGCCGCATCAAGAAATGCTTTGGTGCGACATCCGTCAGACACCAACAAAATTGCTTCACTCTCAGCTGAGACGAGATCACGCGCGAGTTGACCGCCCTTCGTTCGAGCACTGCCACCAAAATACACCAGATCTGGGTCAGCACTCATGACTGATCCCACAAATGATTTAAACTCGGCCGCCTGTGGATCAATCGAAACATGCGCAAGAACCACCATACCTTTCTCACGGCATCGATCAGCGAAGAGAGACGCTACACCTTGTCCATAAACACCAGCATCATCAATAACGAAAACTCGTCGCACCCCACGCCCAAATGCCCAATCTGCAGCAAGCGGACCTTGTAGGTCATCAGCCGGTACAACCCTGATGTAATTCAGCCTACCTGACGGCCGGTAAACTTCAGGTTCCCCGGGAATTCCAAGCCCGGGCTTCGTCAGACCCACCGCCGTGTTCGCCGGCGACACCATAAGTAAGTCTGCATAGTTGAGGATTGGCATTGAGACTCGGGCAGCTCCTGAATTTAGAGTGCCTACATAAGCCATCACGTCGGGATCTTGTACCGCCAAGCGAGCATTTGCTGCCTCACCTTCACTCGTCCACCGGCCTGATACTGAAGCACTATTGTCGAGATCACGATATTCGAGCCTGAAATTCCCAACTCTTGCTTTGACCTCTTCGATTGCAAGTCGAATCCCTCGAACAACTTCGTCGCTCACCTGCCTCGACACACCAGTCCGTGGCAAACTTGAGACAAGACATATCCGATTCGAATTCGTTTCTTGACAGCCAAAACAATTTAGACCGACTGCTATGCAAACTGCGACAATCCATCTCAGCCTCAAGGATGATCGACTCTGTGGACAAAACCAATTGTTTTTCATGATTCAGTCCTCTTCACAAATTTCCAGGAACGATGAATTCGAGTATTTCGGAAATCCTCTGGTACCGTCCGCCGGCTAATCTCACGTATATCGTAGATGTTGGCCAGAAGATTTTCATCAAATTTAAATCTCCGGTAATTTGTTGAAAAATAAACAACCCCACGTGCAGTTAGATTGCGGGCGACGGCCTGAAGCAACTCAACATGATCCCGCTGAACATCCCAATCTTGTTGCTGCCTCGCTGAACGTGAAAATGTTGGGGGATCAACGAACACAAGATCAAACGGGCGCTCACCTCGCCGACTACGGTGCTCGAGAAAGGCCCGGGCATCATCTCGCACAAGGGCATGCTGCCGTCGATCTGAAAATCCATTTGCTGATAAATTTCGCCGCGCCCACTCAAGATACGTATTTGAAAGATCGACAGTAGTCGTTGATTCGGCACCACCAGCAGCAGCCGCGACAGAGAAACTACCTGTATACCCAAAAAGGTTTAGGAAGGAACGATCTTGAGCATCTTCACGAACCATTGATCGAGTTTGTCGATGATCGAGAAACAGTCCTGTATCCAGATAGTCAGAAAGATTGACTTCAAATTTTAATCCGTGTTCACCCACAAGAAAAGTCGCAGAGCGATTATCTAGTTTTTCATACTGCCCCCCGGCACGCTGCCGACGGCGCACCTTTAAGAAAACACTGTCCGTCGCAAGCCCCAGTTCATCCGCTGCCGCCTCCATGAGGCGGTCAAGCCAAACGTCATGTTCAATAGCCGTCCGCTCATGCGGTCGCTCGTATTCGGCTGTATGAAGCCAATCACCGTACCTGTCGATAACAAGAGGAATCTCTGGGATATCGCGATCATAAAGACGATATGCCTCGATTCCTTGTCTTCTTGCCCAACGCCCCAAATGACGAGTTCGCTTCGCAAGACGTCTTCGGAAATCGCCGATTTGATCGCTTACGCTTCGTGTTGCCCTTTTCGTTGCACCGAAACGCTCTGCATCAGAGTTTGTCGCCGTTTCTTCTTCCACAATCTCCGTTGAGACTTCCTTTTTTCGAATAACTAATTCGATCAACCTGCACTCAATTGGACCATTTAAAAGAACCACTCGACGATCTGGCTTCAGGCCAATTAATTTAGAGAGCTCAACAGGAGCAAGCACCCCGGCACGCCAACCCGGACATGAATTCTTTAGCCAATCACCGAGTCGCCGAAATACAGCGCCTGCTCTTAGCTGTGCGAGTCGCTCTCCGTACGGTGGATTCGTTACGATCAAGCCCGACTCTTCTTTTGGAACCACAGCCTCAAAATGATTGCATGAGAATTTAACGTGGTCTGCTACACCAGCGAGGGCAGCTGATTGCTCTGCAACCTGAATCACAGCTGGATCGAGGTCGCTTGCATAAAAACTACCCGAAGGTGTTCTGGCTCTTCCCTCAAGATCGATCAAAATTCTCTTCACGAGTTCTCGATCAAAGTCATGAAATCGAAAGAAACCTTGATTTCTCTTTCTCGCTCGTAATAAACCGGGAGCAAGACCCGCAGCTTGAGTTGCTGCCTCTATAACAAGTGTTCCGGAACCACACATTGGGTCCAACAAAGACTCACCCACCTGCCACCCTGTAATGCCAAGAACTCCAGCAGCTAGCACCTCCGACAAAGGTGCCTCGACTCTGCCTTGACGCCAACCACGCTGATGCAAGGACTGACCAGCAGCATCACGAAAAAGTGTCGCTGTTTCTCCGGAAAGATGAAGGGACAGCCGGAGACTCGCACCATGCAGTTGCACATTAGGACGGCGACCATGTACAGCTCGCACACCATCTACAACTGCATCTTTGACAACTTGGGACGCATAGAGCGAGTGGTCTATAAATGTATCGTGGACACGGGCGTCAACGCGAAGTGTTTGATTTGGCCGTAAATGCTTCGCCCAATCCACGCTCGAGATCGATGTATAAAGCGTCTCCGGTGAACTCACTGCAAACCGACCAAGCGGCTCGAGAATCCGAATAGCTACCCGAGACTCTAACACCGCCCTGTAGAGAGTCTCGGTAGATCCGGAAAACTCAATTGTTCGACGCCCTATTCGCAAATCCGTAGCACCAAGTGACACCAACTCTCGTGCTAACAACCACTCAAGGCCATCGAGAGTTCTTGCTGTCAAACTTGGTGGGACATCTGGGGCACAAGTTAGTAGCGGCCGTGGAGCTGCTGGCACTTCGGGGAAAGGAGATTCCATTGTGTCTGCCAGAACTCTCGTTAACGCTCATCGACCAATAGGTGCTGCCCCTGCCGCAAACCGATCCTGCATTGCCTGAACCTTCATGGGTTCACTCCTTAACCCTTCCATCGCACGCACGCATGCCTCCGCTGCCGGAAGTGTTGTGATACAAGGAACTCCATAAAGCACGCTTGCCGCTCGAATTCTTCCTTCATCGGTACGAGCCCCCTTACCACGTGGAGTATTGAAAATTAACTGAACACGACCATCAATTAGATGATCTAAAAGATTTGGGTGCCCCTCCTGCAATTTCTTCACCGTCTCAACTTTAATCCCGGATTGACTAATTGCTTCGGCAGTACCTGACGTCGCCATTAATTCAAAACCTAAGTCCACCAACCGTCGAGCTAGACCCGCCATTGATTTTTTCGCTGACTGACTTGCGACGCTCAGAAAAATCCTCCCTGTTTCAGGAAGCACTGTGCCTGCTGCCAGTTGGCCCTTCGCAAAGGCCAGACTGAAGTTATCACTCACACCCATAACTTCACCAGTGCTTCGCATCTCCGGACCGAGCGCGATATCAACGCCTGCAAACTTTACAAACGGAAAGACGCTTTCCTTGACGCTTACGTGTGATGGAACAGGATCTTCAACGACACCTTGTTCAGCAAGACTTTCGCCCACCATAACCTTTACGGCAATCTTTGCGACAGGTACGCCTGTCGCTTTCGAGACAAACGGAACTGTTCGACTCGCGCGTGGATTAACCTCAATAACGTAAAGGGCATCTTCATCTTCTTCACGCTTTACTGCAAACTGAACATTCATCAGGCCCACAACCCCAAGACTTCGTGCCAAGCCTGAAGCAGCCTTCTTGATGTCTGCCACCGTCTGTTCACTGAGATTATGGGGAGGGATACAGCATGCTGAGTCACCCGAGTGCACACCAGCTTCCTCAATATGCTCCATAACTCCAGCCACGATGACATCAGTACCATCGCAGATACAATCCACATCGACTTCTGTAGCATCCTCAAGAAAACGATCTATTAATACCGGCTGCCCCTGAGCAACGATGAATGCCTCTGCCACAAATCTTTCAAACTGTGCCTGGTCATAACAAATCTCCATCGCACGGCCACCCAGAACAAAACTCGGCCGAACCAACGAAGGATAGCCAATTCTCGCAACTTCCTTACGTGCTTGCTCAAGAGTACGGCAGATTCCACTAGCAGGCTGCTTAAGATGCAATCGATCAAGTAGCTCACGAAACTTTTCACGGTCTTCTGCCTCTTCAATCGTATCGACACTTGTTCCAATAATCGGCAGCCCTGCAGCAGCAAGTGCTCTTGCCAAGTTAAGTGGGGTCTGCCCGCCAAGCTGCACAATAACACCGTCTGGATCAATCCGGTCTGCGATATTAAGTACGTCTTCACATGTTAAAGGCTCAAAAAACAACAGGTCACTCGTATCGTAATCAGTACTCACCGTCTCGGGGTTCGAGTTCACCATAACACTCTCGATACCTAATTCACGGAGTGCAAAACTGGCATGGCAACAGCAGTAATCAAACTCAATGCCTTGGCCGATCCTATTCGGCCCACCACCAAGTATCATGATTCGTTTTACGCCGTCTGCTTTTGGTGGTGTTTCATCTTCAGCCTCCCACGTTGAATAATAGTAAGGAGTTTCAGCTTCGAACTCAGCGGCACATGTATCAACAGATTTAAAAGTAGCGACAATCCCTCGAGATTTCCTACTCTGTCTCACATCGAGTTCGACTTCGCCGAGAAGAGTCGCTAACTGCCTATCCGAAAACCCTGCCTGCTTGGCTTGCCGAAGTGTCTTGTCATCAATATTTTTCAGGCTGCCAGCATCTCGTACACGATTCTCTAGTTCCACAATCTGCAACAACTGGTCAAGGAACCACCGATCAATGCCTGTCAACGCGTGCAATTCCTCAATACCCAACCCGGACAGCATTGCATAACGCAAGAACCAAACTCGGTCCGGGTCCGGCCTCGCAACTCGGGCACGAATATCATCTATCGATGGCTGAGTTGGTGTGCCCCAGAGATCTTTGCCATCACAGCCAAACCCAAACGAGCCAACCTCAAGCCCTCGAAGTGACTTTTGAAACGCCTCCTTAAAGGTTCTCCCAATTGCCATTGTTTCGCCAACACTTTTCATCTGAGTTGACAGTTTGCTGTCAGCCTCTGGAAATTTCTCGAAAGCAAAACGAGGAACCTTGACGACGACATAGTCGATTGAGGGCTCAAAACAAGCTTTCGTCTTCCTTGTAATGTCATTGGCCAACTCATGAAGTCGCCAGCCCACCGCAAGTTTGGCTGCTATTTTGGCTATCGGAAAACCGGTTGCTTTACTGGCAAGTGCCGATGAACGACTTACTCTTGGGTTCATCTCAATGACAATCATGCGACCGGTATCGGGGTGAACCGCAAACTGGATATTTGAACCCCCTGTCTCAACTCCAATGGCCCGGATAACTGAAAAACTCGCATCTCTCATTAATTGGTACTGGCGATCAGTCAGAGTCATCGCAGGGGCGACAGTAATTGAATCGCCAGTGTGCACACCACACGGGTCAAAGTTCTCGATTGAGCAAATGACAACGGCATTATCATCTGCATCACGCATGACCTCCATCTCGTATTCTTTCCAGCCAAGAATGGACTCTTCAACAAGAACCTCGCTCACTGGTGAAAGATCCAGACCACGCTGAACCTTTTGGTCAAACTCTTCGCGGTTATATGCGATACCCGAACCGGACCCACCTAATGTAAAACTCGGACGTATAACTGCAGGCAAACCAACCTCTGAAAGTGTTTCACGGGCTTCTGCAAGTGACTTCACAAGCCGACCACGACAGGTATCGAGGCCAATTTTTTCCATTGTAACCTTGAATTGCTGTCTATCTTCTCCTCGCTGAATAGCCTCCGCCCGAGCACCAATCATCTCAATGCCATGTTTTTCAAGAACACCATGTCGATCAAGATCCATCGCAAGATTCAACGCTGTCTGACCTCCTAGTGTTGGCAGAACCGCGTCAGGTTTTTCTACAGCAATCACCTTTTCCAACATTTGCCAAGTCAGCGGTTCGATATATGTTCGATCCGCTGTCCCAGGGTCGGTCATAATTGTCGCTGGATTTGAATTGACTAGAACAACGCGGTAACCGTCTTCTCTTAGAGACTTACAGGCTTGCGTGCCTGAATAATCAAATTCACAGGCTTGCCCAATAACAATTGGTCCGGAACCGATCAATAAAATCGTGCGAAGGTCATCGCGGCGAGGCATTTGGCAGGGTCTTTTTAACGAGGTAAAAAAACAAATTTCGTCGACTCTAGCATCCTGACCCCCATTCGTTCAATAAACGGCTACAATTCACGGAAAAGCACCACTTCATTTGACCCCTGAAGGAGAAAATCACCATGTCGATACCAACTCCTACCCTCGATAATCTCTGTGAAGCACTGCCGGACGAACTGAAAGATATTCGCCTCAACATATCGAGCGTCCTGACAGGAGAAAACCTCCAGGCAACCCAGGCGTTGGGTATAGCCCTGTCATGCGGACATTTTATCCGGTCGGATGAGATTGTTTTAGCCATTAAAACGGATTTGAGAGAAGCGATTGGAGAAGGTAGTGACCCAATTATTAGTGATGCAATCGCCGCTGGGGGAATCATGGCAATGAATACGGTGTATTACCGCTTTCGCCACATGATTGGAAAGGAGAGCTACACAGCTCGCCCAGCCCGCCTTCGAATGAATCGCATGAACCAGCCAGCTACATCAAAAGCTGACTTCGAACTCATGAGCCTCGCATGTGCTGCACTCGCCGGCTGCGAGATGTGCCTGAAGAGCCATGAATCTAGTCTTCTCCAACTCAACGTGAGTGAAGATGCCTGTCACGACGCAATCCGGATTGCTGCAGTGGTCAACGCTGCGACCGTGGGAATTATGAAAGTGTGATCAACCTAATTCACGCAGATATTCCAGCGTATATATGCCACTGTCGTGCCCATCGGAAAAGAAAATCTTGTATGCATACTGCCCGACAGGCTGCATCTCACGAATTGTTAACGCTACGAGTTCTGAAGGCTCTAGTACTTGGAGTGGATTTCTATCTGCTGGAACTGTCCGCTTTTCACGACACGTAGCGCAAGGACAAGCATCGCGGAGATTCTTTGCGGAATACTCTGACTGCACACCATCGTTCCAATCAATTTCAATACCACCATTCTCACAGCGGCGGATGCCTTGCGGCCGGTATTCACTCAATCAAAGCACCTTTTAACTATTCACGGTTATCAATCACTCTCCGAGCTTTACCTTCAAATCGAGGCAATGCGCCAGCAGGAACCACGTTCACTTCTATCCGAAGACCAAGTCGAACATGTAATTCTTGACCTACCCTAGCAGGAGAAGCTAGTTGGTCCTCGATTTCGACACTCAACATATCCAGATTTCCTTCACGATTCACCGTGAGCCTATGTTCAACAACTTCCGGAAAGCTTTTTATTATATTTTCCACCGCAGATGGAAAAATATTGACACCCCGAATGACCAACATGTCATCGGTTCGGCCCAAGATTCCACCCTGAAGCCACACCCTAGGCGAACGACCTTCTGCAATTTCCTGATGTGTTGGCCATGCTGGTTTCACGACATCACCTGTTCGATAACGAATGACTGGACAGCCACTACGACCGAGCGTTGTCAGCACCAATTCAGCCATTTCACCCTGCCGGGCCGGTCGATCTGCTGCGATCGCACGAAATTCTGGATGAAACCATTCCTCCAAGACCTCAAGTCCAGGATGTTGCAGCCACCCTACGCCCCACGGACCGATCTCCGTCGCGCCGGCATGGTCCAATACATCAGCCCCCCAAGTAGAGGCGAGCCGACGCCGGACTGAATCCAAGGAACCGCCAGGTTCACCAGCAACAATAATGCAGCGAATAGTCGACGTGGACGGATCATATCCCTGCTCCTTCGCAACTTCTGCTAGATGCAACGCGTACGTTGGAGTTGCTACAAGTACCTTTGCTTCTGTTTTTTGCAGCAGTTCCAGCCGAGCGATACTTGATAACCCTCCCGATGGAATTGCCCTCCCACCGCTTGCCACGGCCCCTTCAAAAGCACTCCAAAAGCCAATGTAGGGACCGAATGAAGCTGCGATAAAAACCGGCTCACCCGGCTGCAGGCATGCTCTTCCGTAAATGAACTTCCAACATGCCATCCACCATTCCCAATCAGCTCGTGTATCCCAAATTTGAAGCGGACGTCCGCTGGTACCACTCGTCTGGTGGAAACGGACGTAGTGTTCATCACTCCACGTTCGGTTTCGGGCAGAGACGGTATCAACGTTCCCAACAAGTTCAGATTTTGTCGTCCATGGAAAGCCAGAGAGTTCATCAAGTGACTGAACTGGTGTCTGTCGTCCAGAAAGTTTTTCACGGTAGAAGTTATTCGCAGGAAGTACTTCTGCAAGCATTGCATTCAACCGTTGCAGCTGGGTTACCTCAAGTTGCTGACGAGAGCAAAAATCTTCTTTTTCGGATGACAAAGACATAGCATGATTATGCCATAGAACAGTAATTAGCTCATCGCAATTATTGCGGTGTTGGAAACACAGGCCCAGTGCTTGGTAGCGGAAGTGGCTCGACCGGAGCCTGCGGTAACACATTTGGCGAGGCCGTGGATGCACCTGGCGGAAGTGAACGGGGTGGCACGGCTACGGGAGCCACAGGAACTGGTGGTCCACTGCCGGCAGAACGTCTCGCCAATTCAGCCCGGCTAACAACTGTCTCGACAGGAACAGTCCCCATGGGGACCATTGCCAAGTCAACCACTCGCTCATCACGAATTTCCCAGGGCCAAAGATTTTCAGTCACAAAATCCAGAGGAAAGATTTCGTACCAAGGAACCGGAAATGGCTGCTGAACAGTAAGGGTGTCGTACCCGTCCTTAATGAGACGAATCTTTCTTGTACCGTAATAAACAAAATCTGTTGATACGGGTGTTGTGCCGACTTGGTAATCATCGACATAAACAAGTGCACCCGGTGGATTACTCCTTATCGTCATTCGTCTTTGAACGCAGCCAATCGAGAATGAAAGAAGCAGTCCTACATAGAGCATGGCCTCTAATGAAGAGACTTTTGAAGACAATTTCCGCAAGCAGCGACCCAAGTGGCACCGGATTCGTGATTCTTGAAGAAACGGATTTTGCATGCGATTGAACATCATAATTGCAAGATTAGGACGATTTATTTGATCAAACTAGACCAGATCAGCCTTTCTTAGCCTCAAAAACGATGATTTAGAATGAGAAACTTCCCCCCAATCCTGC
Source organism: Planctomycetota bacterium (assembly GCA_014238855.1). GTDB lineage: Bacteria > Planctomycetota > Planctomycetia > Pirellulales > UBA1268 > UBA1268. The sequence continues at coordinate 50,303 of JABAAH010000004.1, read as the reverse complement.
TACATTTCTTACTTTTACTAATTGATACTGTTGTGGTGGCGTAGGCCGGAACGTTCACCGTGAATGAGCTCGCGAGGCATTTCAGTGGGACAGGGCAACACTCTTCAATATCACGTACGTTCTCATGTAGGACGCAGACGGTCGAACAATCAGGATTCAGCTGTAGCCGTACCTGCCGAATCCTCGACCGCATTCAAGAAGCATGGATGGCTGTTTATTATTGCCGATGGCATGGGTGCCCATGCGGGTGGTGAAGAAGCGAGTCGTATTGCGGTTACACGTATCCCTAAAATCTATAGTGACCTCAAGCCAGAATCATCACCACCGCTTGCTCTCTCCTTGAGTCTTTCTCAAGCTAATAAAGAAATTCATTCCAAAGGTGAGCATGATCCCAGCTACAAGGGTATGGGAACGACCTGTTCGGCAATGGTGGTGCTTCCTCAGGGAGTTGTTCTCGGGCATGTTGGTGACAGCCGTATCTATCGAATTCGTGAGAACAAGATTGAGCAACTTTCATGTGATCATTCACTCGCCTGGGAAATTGCCGCAGCGAGTGTGCAAAACGAACTCAAACCGGCCGCGAATCTTCCAAGTGTTCCAAAAAACATTATTACTCGCTCAATGGGCCCCCACAGTGATCTTGATCTTGATCTCGAAGGACCATTCCCTGTTGAGAAGAATGATTTATTTGTCCTTTGTAGTGACGGTCTTTCAGGAACACTGAGTGACGAAGAAATAGCATTCTTTGCTTCAGGACTCTCGCTAGAAGACGCTACAACCGCTCTCGTTGGGCTTGCGCTTGTACGAGGTGCACCAGACAACACTACTGTCATTCTTGTCAAAGCCGGCCCTCAAGAAGTAACCCAGTATTCAAAAAGAGAGGCCCCTTGGCCACTTGAAGATGATGGCGGCAACCGAGCAAGCCATCGCCGTCCTTGGATTTTTCTCGGCATGGCAGGCATCAGTTTTTTCCTTTGCCTAGCATCCTATTCTGCTTACAAATCTATTGAAACTGATGAATTTCTCCGACGAACATTTCTTGCAGCCAGCATTATCATGATGGGACTGTCGCTTGGATCTGTTTTCGGTTCATTTTTTAGTTTCGCTCTGATAAAACCGAGAAGGAAAATCAAAATGATTACCCCAGGTCGGGGAGCTACTCTCGGGAAGGCGCCCTACCGCTATTACGACAGCACACCCTCTCAAAAACTATTCAACCGTATCATTCGGTCTTTGTGCCACGCACAGAATGAGCTTGCAGAAAACAACCTCACAGAGCAATCTCATACACTCGAAAAGTCGATCCAAGACTCCAAGAGTGCTGTGGATGCAGGCAATTTCTCCTTGGCAACACAAACGATATTCAATGGACTTCGCACGTTTCATGACACCATCAATTCAAATCAGTTGACAAAATCTGAACCCAACGGACCTGCTTGAAACTTCCCTCTACGAATTCACTTACAAGCCCTTAGGCCAGCGAAGGATTGCGGCCCATGAAAATAATTACTCGGTATGTGCTCTCAGAAATGCTGCAAGTTTTTCTTGTTGCACTTACAGCCCTTACCCTCTTCATGCTTGTTATCGGTCTTACAAAGGAAGCACAGCAGCAGGGACTGGGGTTGCTTCAAATAATAGCACTCGTTCCATATGTCTTACCTGATGCCATGCGGTTCGCTGTTCCCGGAACAATGCTATTCGCAGTCGCAAGTGTTTTTGGACGTTTTTCTAGCTCCAATGAAATTACGGCTCTGAAGGCAGCAGGCATTACTCCAATGGCAATTATCTATCCAATTGCTCTCTTGGCAGTAGCCATTAGCCTTAGCTGCGTCTGGCTTAATGACATCGCTGTATCCTGGGGGCGTGAGGGTGTTCGAGGTGTTGTTGTCCGGAGCCTTGAGGAAATTATCTACAGCCGATTACAGCAGCAACGATCCTATAGTACCGATAAATTAGCGATTAACGTAAAAGGCGTCCAAGGACGTCGGCTTATTCGACCAACAATGTCATTCCAGCCGAACGACTCAAGTCCCTCCGTTACGCTCTCAGCAATGGAAGCTGAACTAAAGACTGATGCCAAAAGCGGAACCATTACCGCTATTTGTACAAATGGAATCGTACGAGTTGGTGACGTCGAGGTCGCCTTCCCAGATACCATTGAACGAGTTATTCCGCTTGACTCGATTGGTAAGAACGATTTCTCATCCAAGAGGCCGTCTCAAATAGCTATGGGTGATTTTGCTGAGGCAAAAAAGGATGTTCTTAAGCAAATACACCAAGCGGAGCAGCAGATTGCCGGTCGGCTTGCTGAGGCATTTCTGACCGGCCATGCTGAACTCTCAACTCCGCAGCACTCCGCCGATCAGCAAGCACTAATTGATTTCGCACAGGGTCGTCTTAATCGCATTGCCATGGAGCCGTGGAGGCGTTGGGCGAACGGATTTAGCTGTCTTGCTTTTGTGCTCGTGGGTGCTCCGATGGCCATTCGCATGCGAAATGCTGATTTCCTAACAAGTTTTTTTCTCTGCTTTCTGCCGATACTTCTTATCTATTACCCTATTTTCATGGCCGGTGTCTCCGAAGCAAAAGCCGGTGATTTACCCCCCATCGCAGTCTGGGGAGGAAATGCCTTAATTGCTGCTTGGGGTTGCCTGCTTCTCCGTGGCGTCATCAGGCGCTAAAACTGGCCGATTGTGCCGTGCACGGGTTCGTGTACTTTATTTCGGTGCGTAGAAAAGTTGTTTCTTTACAATCAATACATCGACTGGTTTTCAAGTCACAGAAAATCTGCCAGAATTTAAGAAGTAAAAACAGATAACTCTTTTTCTACTTTTCATCAAATGCTTTGCTTTCACGCTTTTAAGGAGTTCACCGAAATGGGCCGTCCTGTCACACTATTCACAGGCCAATGGGCCGACATGCCGCTGGAAAATCTTGCCCGAAAAGCTAGTGAGTTTGGATACCAAGGACTTGAGTTGGCCTGCTGGGGAGATCATTTTGAAGTTGATAAAGCAATTGCTGATGAGAGCTACTGCTCAACCAAACGTGACCTTCTGGAGCAGCACGACCTGATGGTGCATGCAATTTCTTGCCACCTTGTTGGACAGGCTGTTTGTGACCGTGTGGACGAACGACATAAAGCAATCCTCCCTCCATACATCTGGGGTGACGGTGACCCGGAGGGTGTTAGTCAACGAGCTGCTGAAGAAGTAATGCAAACTGCCAGAGCTGCAAAGAAGCTTGGCGTGTCTGTTGTGAATGGATTTACTGGCTCGAGCATCTGGCATCTCTTATACTCTTTTCCACCAGTTCCTGAATCAATGATTGATGCTGGTTTTAAAGATTTTGCAGACCGATGGAATCCCATTCTAGATGTTTTTGCTGAATCAGGTGTGCGTTTTGCGTTGGAGGTACACCCAACTGAAATTGCATTCGATATTCTTACCGCCCAAAGAGCGCTTGAAGCAGTCGAGTACCGGGAAGAATTTGGTTTTAACTTTGACCCGAGTCATCTTCACTGGCAAGGTGTCGACCCAGTTGAATTCATCCGAACGTTCCCTGACCGCATCTATCACGTGCACATCAAGGACGCAGTTGTTCTACTTAATGGCAAAGGGAGTATTCTCGGTAGCCACCTTAATTTTGGAGACCCCCGCCGCGGTTGGGACTTTCGTTCGCCGGGCCGCGGTGGCGTCGACTTTGAAGAAATTATTCGGGCCCTTAATGATATTGGCTATAGCGGCCCGTTGTCTGTCGAGTGGGAAGACTGTGGCATGGATCGTGAACACGGTGCGACCGAAGCATGTGAATTTGTTCAAAACATTGATTTCGCTCCAAGCAATCGACAGTTTGATGCAGCTTTTGACAAAGAGGACTAACACCGACACCATGAAGGTTAAGTGTCTTACGGTCTTCCTAGCCTCTTGTCTCATTACCATCAGTTGTTTCTGCGGCCAGCAGAGACTTCTTGCTGACAATATTGATGCACAGCTTGTACGACATGTTGGTACTGAAAAACCTACTGATGCTGAATGGAAGGATTGCTGCCTAGACATTGTGAAGAGAGCCGATGCTTGTGGCGATACAAAATTGGCACGCTTTATTCGTAATTGGCCATTGCCAGACGAAGTTACTCAAGTTGATGCACAGATTATTGCTTGTATCGATAAAGATACTCACGGGCCCGGCTGGCTTAAAGAATCGAGCAGGTCGTTGTGGTCAGCATTCATGCTTCTTCGGAAACAGCGGGCTCATCATTTTTTTGAAAGAGCTAAAACTGAAATTGAAAAACAGCGAGAACTGTCTACCCGCCGTCATTTGAAATCGAGTAGTGAAGCTATCCGCCTACTCGTCCGAGTTGTTCGTGAAGATCCTAACCATAAACTTGGCAGGCGAGCTCTTGGATATGTGAGAGATGACGACCAATGGGTCTGGCCAAATGCTGCACGCCAACGTGCCCAGAGAAAAGAGTACTCTTCTGAAAACGGGTGGACGAGAAATGGGAAAAGCATCACGCTACCGGCTCCCCAAGGCCCATCTCTGGTGCCAAACATATTAAGCCCACAATCTACCAACGCAATTGAACTATTTGTTTGTGACCACTGGAATATCGAGTCGACGGCCGGGATCGCGAAGGCTGGTGACTTCGCAGAGCGTCTCGAACTGACTCGTTTTATATGGCGACAAGTTTTTGGTGGTTTCGTAATGACGCCAGCAGAAGTAAATTCCAGAATCAATGGGCAAGCCAGGCCTCGCCCAGCGAGTTCATCCAAGGCGATCTTACTTGCCAATCGTGAAGAATACATCAACAACTTGCAGTCATTGGAACCAAACGTCGGGAAAAGTCTTGGCATGTACTGGACACCCACACAAACGACATGGTTTTTTGACAGCCCCGACTCTGACGAACAAACCGTAGAGCACGAAGCAACTCATCAGCTTTTTGCAGAATGTTGGCCAACAAATCCAGTCGCTGGTAATCAGCATGGCATCTGGGCGATGGAAGCTGCTGCCTGCTACATGGAAAGCATTGTAAAAACTGAATTTGGATTCATTGTCGGGGGACGCAATAGCGGACGTGTTCCGGCAGCAAAAGAACGACTACTCACTGATAGTTTTTTTCTACCACTCCGAAAACTAGCAAAACTTGGCAGGAAAGCATTACAGAACGAACCAGAATTACCAAAAATATATAGCCAGCTGTCTGGTCTTGCTGATTTCTTCATCAATGGTGAACACGGCCGTTACCGCGATGCATTTGTCGAGTATCTTGTTCGGCTCTACCGCGGAACTGCAGAGCATGAAACACTCTGGAAGCTATGTGAAAAAAGCCCGGAAGAACTCGACAACGCGTATAAACGATATCTGTCGTCACAGTGAACATTATCGCTTATATTACTTGAGTTCGTTCATGAATTGGGGGCTATCATATGCCTCCATACGTTTTCAGCAATCAATGGCCCCTTAACCTCTTAACGCTTGAAAGTCTCCTCATGCCTAGCTCAGATACGCCAACCCTCACCGACATTGATCAACTTGCAATTGACACGATTCGTACATTGTCGATGGATGCCGTTGAGGCTGCAAAAAGCGGGCACCCAGGTACTCCAATGGCACTGGCTCCAGTGGCATACACGGTCTGGAAAGATTTTCTGCGTTATGACCCAGCCGATCCGAGTTGGCCGAACCGCGACCGATTCGTTCTCTCATGCGGTCATGCATCCATGCTGCTTTACAGTCTGATTCATCTTGCTGGTATTAAGCAAGGACGACCAAATACTGAAGCCAACAAACTTTCAGCAGTAACCCTGGATGATATTAAAAAGTTTCGCCAACTTGATAGTGTTTGTGCCGGACACCCAGAACACCACCTCGCTGTGGGTGTGGAAACAACAACAGGACCACTTGGCCAAGGATGTGCAAATTCGGTAGGCATGGCTATTGCTTCTCGTTGGCTTGGTGCGAAATATAATCGCTCCAATAAAACACTTTTTGACTTCGACACGTATGTAGTATGTAGCGATGGTGATTTAATGGAGGGGGTTGCCAGTGAAGCTGCATCGCTTGCAGGCCATCTTGAGCTATCAAATCTCTGTTGGATTTACGATAACAATAAAATAACTATTGAAGGTGAGACCGATCTTGCGTTCAGTGAAGATGTCGGACGTCGTTTTGAGGGATTCGGATGGCGAATTGAATACGTCGAGGACGCAAATGATGCATCTGCAATGAGTTGTGCGCTGCAGTCTTTCAAAGAAGAAAATGAGAAACCTACTCTCATAGTTGTAAAAAGTATTATTGGCTTTGGTGCTCCCTCGAAGGCCGGATCTCATTCATCCCACGGAGCTCCACTCGGTCAAGAAGAAATCCAAGGTGCTAAAAAAGCCTATGGTTGGCCGTCAGATGAAGCGTTCCACGTACCAGATGGAGTTGCCGAGCATTTCCAGAACTCCATCAGGAAACGAGGAGAGAAGGCAATTGCTTCATGGAGAGAGGCCTATCAATCATTAGCCTCTGTTGAACCAGGCGTGGCAAAAGAGATCGAATGCATGCTCTCTGGAGGGCTACCGGACGGATGGGAGGATGCGATCCCTGAATTTCCAACTGATATAAAGGGTCTTGCAAGTCGTGTTTCATCTGGAAAAGTTCTTCAATCTCTCAGTGGTTCCATTCCATGGTTTTTAGGGGGCTCAGCTGATCTTGCGCCATCGACGATGACTCTTATTCCTGATGCTGGTGACTTTGGGCCTCAAAACCTTCAAGGGCGAAACTTCCACTTCGGCATCCGAGAACATGCCATGGCTGCGGCCTGCAACGGCATGGCTTTATGCGGCCTAAGACCTTACGCGGCAACGTTCTTCGTATTCTTTGATTACCTCAAACCATCACTCCGGCTGTCTGCCCTAGGGGGACTTGGGGTCATCTACGTGCTCACACACGACTCAATCGGGTTGGGCGAGGACGGACCAACTCATCAACCGATCGAGCACCTTGCCAGCGCACGGGCAGTTCCTGGATTAAATGTCTTTCGTCCAGCTGATGCAAACGAGGTTGCAGAGGCCTACAGAAGTTCACTTAAGAATCCTAAACAGCCCGCTGCCATGGTACTGTCACGACAAAATCTACCAACACTCGACCGCAACAAACTTGGTGGAGCAAAGGGTGTAGCCAAGGGAGGCTACATCTTAAAGGAAGCAAGTAGCGGGGAACCTACGTGCATTCTCATCGGAACAGGTAGTGAAATCCCACTGTGCCTTGATGCCGCTCAAATACTCGAATCACATGACATACAAACTCGAGTTGTAAGTCTTCCCTGCTGGGAACTCTTTGACGAGCAAGACAATGCGTATCGGGAACACGTTCTACCCTCTAAAGTCTCTGCACGGGTAGCATGTGAAGCTGCCTCAGGATTCGGTTGGGAAAAGTGGCTCGGTAGCACCGGGAAATTTGTTGGCATGAATAGCTTTGGGGCTTCAGGTCCCGCGAAACAATTATTCCAACACTTCGGCATCACAACTGAAGCCATTGTCACCGCAGCACGTGACCTGACTGGCAAATGACGAGTTCTACCCAGTCAAGTTAGATGTGCAGGAAAGATTTTTACAAGGCCTCGACAAAGACGATTCGGCTGGCTTTAAGGCTGATGATGTGAATCACCAATAACTGCATCTTCTACGTCTTTTCCAGCTGCAATTTTTCCATCATTGTTCAAATAGAGATGGTCGTTTTTGTGCAATTGATCGAGTGTCGAACTCGTAACCCAGATTCGTTCTACGCGGCCATCTTCGTATACTATATGATGCGCTCCGCCAGGATGATTACTGCTTTGCTCACCGCTTGCGTCTGGAGCATCTGCCATTATTGGATGATGGCTCCGATGCTGATTTCGATTGGGTTTCAAATGACCAGACTCATCACGATAGCCAAGCGTATACCCGTAATCACCTCCCATAATCCCAATAAGTTTTTCAAATTCCTCTGTACCAACTGCTGCCTCAAGTTCCTCTCTTGACGGCACCCGAAATTTTTTCTCGTTAAGTGCTGAACCTGGATACACGAGCAAACCATCGTCTGGTCGAATCCTATGCTCTGACACAAGTGTTGGAGCGTATAGGCCTGCGCGTGACAGCGGACCGGCGTCAGGTGGAGTTGGATACATACCATGGACGTCAGCGTATCCCTGAAGGGCTACTGCTACCTTCTGCAGATTTTGCTGAGCCCTTGTAGCTCTTGCGTCTTCCATGGCTTCAAACAACAGCGGAGCCAGAAGTACTATCGCTGCAATCGACGCAGCTGCAAGAATCGTACGATCGAGCCACACCCGTGGTTGAATTATTTGACCGGAATCTGATGCTGGAGAAAGAGTTGGCCTCTTAGTTGCTGAAGTTGAGGCCGATTGCTTTACTGCTGCAATCGTTCTTGCTGCCAAACCGGTTGGTGGATCGATGAATTCATCATCACATTTCAATGGCTGAATAGCACGTTCAAGAACTGCAAGCTCTTTTTCAATTTCACCTGACGTAGCCGGGCTTTGACGAGCAAGATCAATTTCTGCACGCTCTTTTTCATCTAAACTATCGAATAAGTATCCGACTAAATCTTGGCGCATACCACCCTTCCCTCCTTTGACGACAAGCAATCTGGTTTTTCTACATGCTTGACTTGGTGATAACTGGCAATGTGTTCCGTCATGCCTTTAGCTCCGACTGGTCGCTGCTTGTCCACGCGTTGTTGAGTTTTGCTAACGCAGCATGCAAACGACTCTTGACTGTTCCCACTGGAATCCCAAGAACGTCAGCTGCTTCCCTATACTTCAACCCTTGGTGATACACTAAAATTAATGCTGCACGCAGTGTCTCGGGCAAACTGTCTACAGCTCCTCGCACCCATTCTCTGGACTCTTCATCTTCTAGATTTTCAACTGCCGTTGGCCCAGTAGACGATACAACAGACATAAGGTCTCCCTCATCGTCATTGCCTGCTCGTTGATCCAAACTCACCATACGATGTCGCCTATTCCGTCGCTGTGCATCGATTGCCTGATTGGTTGCAATCGTGTAAAGCCACGGACGAAAACGCCTCCCTGTCTCAAACCGATCTCGTTTAACGTAGACTTGGAGAAATGTTGCTTGAAAAACATCTTCTGCCATTTCAGCATTTCCAACATAACGCCGCAAATAGCTAAATAACTCTCTCTCATATCGAGCGACCAACGTCTCGTATGCGATTGTATTTTCGGAGTCACAAAAATTTTGGAAAAGTTGTTCATCAGACGGCTCTTCTGAAAGAGGTCGCAGGCGATGCGAAGCATTCTCAGCCTGCCCGGCATTTAGAGAACTCCCCCCAACAATGGGATTGAGACTCTCGGATGAAGGCTGATCAATGTCCATGATGTACTACGTAGAAGGTCGTCTTGTGGTTCGGTATCCCAAACAGCTTTTTCTTTTACACTCAGAAAGCAACTTGCCTTTTCGCCACCCTTACCCAAGGTGAGCGAAAAACACAGCACCTCGTTTTTCCTTAAAAACAAAGTATAGTCCGTACCGTTACAGCCTGCGACCATCAGGTCAAACAGACGTCTCGACGCACGCCAAAGCCCTAGAAAACAACATATCGGGAACATCCATGTCGCCACCATCTCAATATCGCTGGGCGGCACGTGGTGACATAAATGCTTTTTTTGGCCTATCGCTTGACAATTTAGCGGATTTGACCCTTGCAGTGTCACTGCTGGTAGCCGTCTTCAATTACCCGCTGGAATTCGCCTTATCACATTTTGTTCCGGGAACGGCTCTCGGCGTCATCGTAGGGGATCTACTCTTCACTTGGATGGCCCTACGCATCGCAAAGCAGACCTGTAGTACTGATGTCACAGCGATGCCCTTGGGACTTGATACTCCAAGCACTTTCGGAATGATCTTTTTTGTAATTGGTCCAGCCTATCTAGAAGCAAGTGGTAATGGCCTCTCTGACTCAGACGCAGCACGTCAGGCGTGGCATATTGGCATGTGCTGTATCGTGGCAAGTGGCATCTTCAAACTTTGCTGCGCACCTGTTGCGTCAAGAATACGTCGCCGTATCCCCCGCGCTGCCTTGCTTGGTAGCCTTGCTGCCATCGCGCTTGCACTCATTAGCTTCCTACCTTTTGTTGAGTTGCTTTCACAACCAGTCATTGGCCTTGTCTCGCTAGGTATCATATTAGCAAGCCTCACAGCTAAGATTTCCTTGCCTTACCGTATCCCAGGTGCTCTTGCTGCTCTTCTCGTTGGTGGAGCGATTGCCGCCATAGGATATTCACTAGGCTGGCTACCATCCCGTGAGACTCATACGAGTTTTGATCCGCTCTCCGCACTTTGGCCCACTGGCTGGTTCGATGTCTTTCAGTTCCGTTGGGTATCAGCGTGGCCACTCACTTTAAAATATTTACCTATTGTCATTCCTTTTGCTCTCGGCACAGTTATTGGTGGCATTGACTGTACGGAAAGTGCAGCGGCGGCAGGTGATGAATATGACACCCGTGGTGTTATTGCAATTGAAGGACTTGCGACACTGATTGCAGGGATGTGCGGGGGTGTCATTCAATCGACACCGTACATTGGTCACCCCGCGTATAAAGCAATGGGAGGTCGCGCAGCCTACACGCTGGCAACTGCAATTTTCATTGGTCTTACTGGCCTCACAGGTTCATTTGCGTTGCTTTATGAACTCATTCCAGCGGCAGCCATTCTTCCAATCTTAATTTTCATCGGACTTGAGATTTCTGCTCAAAGTTTCGGAGCTACTCCAAAACATCACTATCCGGCAGTTGCTATCGCATGCATACCAGCACTTGCCGCTCTTGTTGTGATTCAAACCGATAAACTCCTCGCAGCAGGTGCTACTCCTGGAATTCAATTGGCAAGTGAACTATACGGCCTCAGAATTCTTGCATCAGGATTTATTATTACGAGTCTTTTATGGGCGGGCATGACCGCAGCGCTCATTGACCACAAACTTATCAAAGCATCCGGTTGGTGCATCGCTGCAGCAACATTCACTCTCTTCGGTATCATCCATTCTCCTTTTCAGGATGGACGGATGTTTTTTCCATGGGCCATCGGCAACCTACCTATTGAGTCACGTGGCCGCAGTCCTTTCGAACTGACAATTGCATACATTCTTTTGGCAATTATATTTTTTTGCTGGGGTCTGTGGCACAACAAACAACAACGTCACTCGAGCCCGTAGGCTCCCGCAATTGGTGCCCCATTCGGTGAGCCACCGAATGCAGATGTTCCAGCGGCCGAATCAGAGAGCCCCGCACCGCCGGCAAACTGAGTGCCAGACAAAAATCTTGGCTCAATGGCAAATGTCACGCCAACATTATTACGGCTATAGTCAACATTAAATCCAAAGCTCATCAGGAAGGATTCACCTATCCTGACAAGTTGAAAGCGTTGTCCAATATTTGCGCCCGTAAGGTCAACCGACGACCCAAAGGAACTTGCCCACTTTGGGCTCATTCGATATGTATACGAACCAGTCAGGACACTTGCGGTGATAGGACCACCAAATGATTGGTATCCCATATACACGCTTCCCCGAGCTGACCGATTCAACAGAGCACCGACGGTATAGAGTTGTTGACCGCCAGTGAAAAAATCAACATCGGCAGTCGAGAGAATGGTTGTACGGTCACCAACATGCCAGCGAAAATCGTACTGCCAGAGTCCAAGGACCTGGCCAAAATTCTGGCTCGTTGTTGGAAAGAATTCACCATCAATATCAAAGACAACCCAGTCAACAATCCGGCGGTCGCCGTATGGCCCTCGCTTTGTCTGCCAACGCTGTCGAGCACCGACACGGAAGGCTGTCAGGTCATTCACCACCTCACTTGGCCCAGTCACCCAACCACCAATTCCACGACGAATTGCATATGATCGCGGATCGTATCGGCCATTATTAGGACCTCTTCCTGCACCTACGAAATCAAATGGTGAGTTGGCATAGTATGGGGCCGGTGATGCCAATGTTGGTGGTGTGTTTTGAAAATCAAAAAAGGCAATATTTCGTCGGTACTGATTAATTGTGTCGTCATCTAGCTGATCATAGAGTGGAAATTGATTAACGTCTTTCGTCGCATCAGCATACGAGAACTCGGCTTCAAAGATTACTTTATGAGCCAGACCATGGAGATTCCAGAGCCTACTCTCGATGGAATTGTCAGAAGTCCACATCGGTAAGCTTGAACGAATTCCAACTTGACCATATGCACGATCAATACTGCTAGGTGCTGCCCCTGTGAAAGGATCACCCACATCTTGACCCCAGTGTCCGAGTTCACCAAGCGCATAAGGGACAAGCTTGACCGGGCCTGCCTGAAACGGCAAATCGATTTCCTGTCGCGTCACAAGTCGCTCACCAATAACGTTGTTCTCATATGGAAGAAGTGTCCACAAAGAATATCCTTGGCCCGGATTAGGTCCTCCGCGGACACGGCTACCCGTTGGAGCCGCCGGTAACGCTTGACGCACATATGAAACACTTGAATGTTCATACCAGGAAAGCGCATCGCGCAAGAGGGGCTGCGCAATCCAGTGATGATCAAGCCGTGGCCACCACTCACTCTGCGTTAAGAATGGATCTACCCGTAAACTCGTTAAGAAACGCCACTGACGATTATCTGTCGGTCTCCGTAAATCGAGCCATGTACGTTGCTCATACCCTTCTTCCCACTCAGATTCGTAGTACTCTTCAAGGAAATTAAAGTCACTGATCCAACCAGCTGCTCCTCGTGCCTGCCATCCTGCAACAAGATCTTGACGATGTCTCCAGAATGATCGACCTCGGAAAGCACCCTGATAACCCGGATATGTAAAGTCTCGCCTCTCAAGGCCGAGGTTATCTATTCCGCGATCAACAACGAACCATGCATCAGCGATTCCATTTGCGGGCGTGCCGAGCCCTAGAAACTGAGGTCGGTTATAAAGCAAAGATGTACCAAACCCTGGCCCTCTCAAGCTGAGGTAATCGATATTAAAATCCCAGTCGACACCAGACGGTGCATCTTGCCAGCCGAGAACCTGAAATGCGTCCCAACTTGTTAAGACCTGCGTACCAAGAATCTGATCATTCTTGATTTTCAAGTCATTTATATAAAACGTTGGCTTTGTTGCATTGGTGGCAAGAACTGGCCACCATAAAATTGGGACACCACCAAGCGTCACGGTATTTCCACGACTCGTTATTTGTTGCTGATGCTCAATAGCTGGCTCACCCGTAAGTGGATCAATCATTGGCATGCCGAATGGTCCAGGGAGCGGCACCTGCTCATCTGTCAACGTTAACTCGCGGGAGCGAAACTCCCATGTTGGTGTTCCCATACGACTTGTTGTCAGGCCACTCCGCTGTGCAACAAAACGGCTACGATCAACTTGCCGAAGCACATCTGCCCGCAAACGTATTAAGCCCGCATAACTATCAACTGGAGTGAGAACAGAAGCACCTGTAATGACACCGCTTGATCGCGGCACGTCATAAAACATACTGACGGCCTCAATCACGCGCTGCCCTTGCCGAAAAACAACATTTCCCTCCATATAAATTTCAAGAGGTGCATCCGCTGCTTGGGCTGCATCGCCTCCCAGATCTGGCTGTTCCTGGCCACGAGTCCAAATAACCATACGATCAGCAGAAATATCAAGTGGTCCTGCAGGATCCACTCCATCAATAACCAGATTGATTCCTGATGTGATTACAGCGACCCACTCTGGCCCTGACGGACTTGGAAACCACTGGACTGCAAGTGGCATGCTTGATCGAGGAAACGCTCGTAGCCGACGGCCTACTGTTATCGTTTGCTTTGACGGAATGATAACGCCGCCATTGGCATCACCAAACTCAGCAAATTGTGCCGGCTCAACTTCGTTAATTAATTCCTCACCAGAAACAAGTTCGATTTCTGGTGATGGCATTGGTGTGATGTTTGCAGGCGCTTCATAGACAGCTGGCTTACTTCCTGAGAGCACTATACTTTTAAAGTCGAGTTTCGGATCACGAATAATCCCAAAGCGGCCAGACCAGCGATCACTACGAATCGTAGCGGCCTGTCCACTATCAACTGCAGAAGAAACACTTCTTCGTACTTCTACCTCTCCGGCCATTCGAACAAGAACCGTTCGAACTTTCGGAACCTCTAAACCTTCTCTTGTTTCCTCGCCTTCAGACTGCTGTTCGATCCAGACAACAGCCTCGTGAGAATCGACTGCCGTAAGACCTTGATGAAATTGAACTCCTCCCGTGAGATGCCACACCTCATAAGAGCCCTCAGTCCATTGTGACGCCTGGGTAGCAGTAATGCTCAGGAGTTCCTGAGGATTTGCTGCAGGCACTTCAATCTGACCAGCCTCTGCGATAGCCGCTGCTAATCCACGTGCCGGCAAACTAGCGAGTACACCATTGGGGTTATGAGGCGCAGGTAGCTGCGCACGTGCTCCGCTCAAACATGTACTTAAGAAAACCAAAAGCCAGACGATGACTGTACTACCCGGCAACAAAGCTTCCGGAAGTCGATGACGTACCGATAGAAAAAATCTCTTCGGTCCAGGTGGTCCTGGACCGAAATGACATTCTCCGGAATGATCGTTATGAATAAGGTTTTGAGGCACGCGCACCCGCTGTACCGACACCACGTGGGCTCGGCTAATTGGGGAAACAAAAGTAGGAGCGGGACTATAATCAAGGGCTAAAAACCCGGTCAAGGTTCGAATCAAGGTGTCAGGATTTGTAGAGAATTTGGAAGACTAGGTGATCCATCTGGTTAAACTAGGTTATCCAGTCTCAATCAGGGCGAAGTTGGAATGCCTCTCGTACCTTCTATATTAACCAGTTTCGCTAATAGGCTATCGTGCCTACTTGTCAGGCATCGTCTCATTTTCATGCTTTTTGGTATTGCAATTGGACTCCTTTCAGTTGAGCGATCTCGACATCTGGAATATTCCCAGTCTATTGATGCCATGTTTGACCGGAGTGATTCAGCACTTCCTCCATTCCATCGACTTGGAAGAACGTTTGGCGCAAGTTCCATCGTGCTCGCTGTCTATGATGAGCCCGAACTATTTCAACAAGCTGGATTTTCCCGACTTGAAGAATTAACAAAACGTTTATCTCGGATACCTGGCGTACACACTGCAACGAGTTTGGCAACAACACCGCTCGGCGCTGGCATTATCGATACTAAAAATAATACAACCGCCGAGAGTCTTGTTCAGCTTATGGAAGGTTACACAGTTGGAACAGATCGAGAAACTGCCGCTGTTGTCTGCGTTCTTTCTGAAAAAGAGCAACCAGAAAAAGAATCTTCGACCGTTCAGCAAGATCGTACCGGAAAAACAATTGATGCTATTAGAACTATCATGCAAGAGTATCCAGCCGGGACTATAGCTGGTGAATCAGTTATGCTTCGGGATGGATTTGCCATGCTTCGCCGTGATGGGAATGTTCTTGGCATTACAGCGGGACTACTCGCTTCGGTAGTACTGCTTGTTCTGTTCCAAAGCATCCGGTGGCTCTTTGCACCGCTTGCTGTAGTAGTCCTAGCCTTATGGTCAACCCGTGGTCTACTTGCAACAGTCGGCCAAAAACTCACCATGGTATCGACTATGCTTTCTGCGATGATAACTGTCGTAGCGATTGCAACTACGGTTCACATCATAGTTGAATTCCGCCGGAGGCTGAATGATGGCGAAGTACCACAACAGGCACTTACGAATACCATTCGAACGCTTTTCTGGCCCATCATTGGTGCCATTATTACGGACATCATTGGCTTTGGTTCACTACTCGCCAGCAACGTTGGACCTGTCCATGATTTTGGAATCATGACAGTGATCGGTGCCGCAATGGTGCTTATTGCTGTTGGGCTCGTCATTCCTTGGTTTACTCTCGTGGGGAAAAACAATACGCCAAATCAAGACCGACGGGGCAAAGAACACCTCGACCCCTACCTCAATCATCTTGTTTATAGGATCACTCAGCATCCAAAACCAATACTTCTAGGTTCTTTGGCGATCATCGCATTCGCCGGGATAGGGGTTTTCCAACTCCAAGTCGAAACAGACTTCACCAAAAACTTTCGGCCAGAAAGCCCTATCGTCAAGTCATACGACATGGTTGAATCTCGACTCGGAGGTGCTGGTGTTTGGGATATTTTAATTCCAGTTGAACAGCCGATTGATGCGCAGACTCTCGGTCGCATTCGTGACCTCGAGAACCGAATACGAAATGAATCAACAGCCGAAACGACAACTCAAGGTCTTACAAAGGTCCTCAGTATTGTTGATCTCCTTGATGCTATTTCACCAGTCCCTTTGACTGAACTGCAGAACTCCCCTGTCGGCAACATGATGGTTGGAACAGCGGTCAGTATTTTCCAGCAACAACTGCCTCAGCTTGCAACAAGCCTCATAGGCACAGATCCTATGGACAACTCAACATGGGTGCGAGTCATGCTTCGAGCACGTGAAAAGCAACCGGCTTTTCTCAAACGATTACTCATTAATCGTGTCAGAATGACCGTCACAGAGATGTTCCCACAAACAACAATGACTCCAGCTGGTGAAGTGACCGGGTTTTTTGTTCTGCTCGCTCAACTTGTTGAGCGAATGATTCAGGACCAGTGGCTCACGTTCCTTATAGCAGCAGTTGGTATTTTCATCTTTCTGTCGATTGGTTTTCAGAGTGTCATTATTGGTGGGATTACGCTGATCCCTAACACTCTCCCCATAGTCTTTATTCTCGGAATACTCGGCTGGGTCGGAGAGCCAATTAATATGGGGACTGCAATGATTGCTGCCGTATCTTTGGGACTCTCTGTGGATAGCTCTATCCACTACACGACTGCTTTTCGTCGCCACCTTTACCAACAAGGTCACATTACTGAAGCGCTTCAGGCAGCCCATCAAACAGCTGGACGAGCAATGATATTTTCGACACTTGCCCTTGTTGTCGGTTTCCTCGCATTAACGACAAGTGAATTCATGCCTACCGTCTCTTTTGGAAGACTCTCGTGCCTCACTCTACTAGGTGGTCTTCTTGGGAATCTTCTGGTTCTACCAGTTCTTCTTTCACTTGCAGCACGACGATTTCATTGGGCGAGTTGAAGCCAGGTAGACAGCCTGCAACACTCCATACCTTCGAGTTCGATACCTGAAAAAATGCAAGAAGGGCCATACGATGTCGTCTGAGTTTCTAAACTACACGCAAACAAATTCTGCAACTTCTGCTGTACACGCAGAGCCATCTGCTGCTCCTGCTCGCTTTGAGGCCGATGCCCTTGTCATATTTCTCGAATCCGATGGCCTTCGAGGACCACTTATAGAAATTGATAAATCTTCTGGTGGACTTCTACAGAAGATATTTCAACAGGGAGAACTTACAGGGAAACGCTATGAATGTATTTCACTCTATGCTCCAAACGGCCTTGCCTGCAAACAATTACTTATAGTCGGCATCGGTTCTCGAGATGAAGTAAATGCTGGCGTGTTGTACGAAGCCTCTGGAGCCGCAGCACGAAGACTCTCTGGTCAACCACGAGCAACCATTGGCTTTCTTGCTGATGGCACTTGGTCAAACGAGGAATTAGAACAGGCCGTCGCTGGATCAATCATGGGCGTGGCTGGACAGGACTTGTATCGATCAGAAAAACACCAAACACCTTTTGAAAAAACCGTCTGGTTGCAAGCACCTGTCGAGGTTGTTCAACGGGGCAGCATCATTGGTGAGGGTGTAAAACTTGCTCGCCGCCTGGTCAACATGCCACCGGATGACTTATACCCAGAGACTTTTGCTGAAGAGGCCGCAACAATAGCCGGACGTGTTGGACTTGAAATTGAAATCTGGGATCAGGCACGCCTTGAGAGAGAACGTTGCCAGGCGTTGCTTGCGGTTGCCAGAGGCAGCACTCGAGCGCCTCGAATTGTTCTTATGCATTACAGAGGCCCCGGATGCAATGATGCATCTCCGCGGGTGGCTTTTGTCGGCAAAGGTGTTACGTTTGATTCTGGGGGCCTTTCTCTTAAGACTTCAGAGGGAATGCTTGCTATGAAGTGTGACATGGCCGGTGCTGCTGCCGCGCTTGGAGCAATAGCATCAATCGCCGCACTGAAAATCCCGGTTCACGTTGTAGCCGCCGTTGGGCTTGTTGAGAACATGACTGGGGGCAATGCCTATAAACTTGGAGATGTAGTGACTGCTCGAAGTGGCACAACAATTGAAATCCACAATACTGACGCTGAGGGTCGAGTCGTTCTTGCTGATGTACTAGACGTTGTAGCTGACCTAAAGCCTTCCTGCATTATCGACGCTGCTACGCTCACTGGTGCATGCATGGTTGCTCTTGGTCGAGATATAGCCGGCATTTTTACCAACAATCAAGCGTATTGTGATGTACTAAAAAATGCTGCAAGTTCGGTGGGAGAAAGAGTCTGGCAACTCCCAATGGATAAAGATTTTGATAGCCAGATAGCCAGTGATGTAGCTGACATTAAGAACGTTGGCGACGGACGACTTGGTGGTGCAATAACTGCTGCAAAACTTCTCGAGAGATTTGTCCGAAACATCCCTTGGACTCATGTCGATATTGCTGGACCAGCTTTTGCTGACAAACCAACCCCCTCGATTGCAGGCGGGGGAACCGGTGCAATGGTTCGATCCTTTATTGAGTTCGCAAAGCGTCTTACATCAATAAAGCTTGATGAATAATCAATTTATGCATTATCAAATTTTGTAGAAAGCACAGAATCATCCCAACAGGTTCTCGAGCTCACCAACGAGTTCACCAAACCTTGCCAGCGCCAAACCCACTGGTTCAGGAGTCTCAAGATCTACGCCCGCATCACGAAGCAAATCGAGTGGCCATTTCGAGCACCCGCCACGCAAAAAGTTTAAATATGCGGCCAGTTCCTCAGGGCCACCTTCAGTAACTTTTTTCGCGAGAGCGATCGATGCCGACAATCCAGTTGCGTACTTATAAACATAGAATGCTCTATAAAAATGAGGGATCCGAAGACTCTCTAGCTCGAGTTCCTCATCAACCGCAAATCCTGATCCGAAATATTCATTGAGAAGCTCCCGATAAAGAGATCGTATTTTTTCGAGGGTTAACGGCTCCCCCGATTCAACCGACGTGTGGCTCATTCGTTCGAATTCGGCAAACATGGTTTGACGGATAATTGTTCCACGAATCGCATCGATCTCACGAGAAATTATGGCTGCTCGTTGTTTCGGTGAACTCGCTTTCGACAAAAGGTGACGAGTCAGTAACTGTTCATTAAATGTACTAGCAACTTCAGCAACAAATATCGTATACCCGGCATGCTGAAATGGCTGTGATTCAGCTGACAATCGCGTATGCATTGAATGCCCGGCTTCATGAGCCAGTGTAAAGACGTGCTCAATAATATCTTCCTGGTAATTCATCAGGATATATGGATCGGAATCGTATGTTCCCGAACTAAACGCGCCCGACTGCTTACCGACATTCGGATACCGATCGCACCATCGACCACGTAAGCCAACCTCAAGCTTGTCACAATAAGCTTCCCCAAGCGGATGCAGTGAGGTGAGAATTTCCTGAACTGCTTCATCCCACGTATGCTTTTGATCCAACTCAGGTACCAGTGGCACATAACAATCATAGTGGTGGATCTCATCGAGCCCAAGAAGACGACGACGCAAATCATAATAGCGATGGACTATTGGAAGATGTTCGCGCACTGCAGAAATGAGTTGGTCATAAACCGCAATTGGAACATTGTCTGCAAATAGTGCTGATTCAACAGCCGAGGGATGCCGTCTCACCTTTGCTGCGTATGCATCACGTTCATTCGAACCAGCAAGAGTCGCTGCCAACGTGTTCGCATGAGACTTATATTGATCATAATATTGATGAAAGGCATTCTTCCGGACCTCATGCACGGGGTCGTGTAGTAGTGTCGTAAACGTTGCATTCGAAAGCTCAAGTTCGTTGCCCTTGCCATCGGTCATGGTGCCAAATTTCATATCGGCATCCGTCAATTGACGAAAGACTTTTCCTGCGGTGCCCGCAAAAGTCCCTTGCATTGCCAGCAATCTTTCTTCCGGTTCTGAAAGCACATGCGGGCGATTTCGAACTACTCGTTCAAGCATCAGGCGATATGGTTGCAATTCAGGTGTCTTGAGCCACTTTTCCAGAACAGATGCCTCGATCGCCATAATTTCCGGCTGCAAGAAACTAGCCAACTCTCCGGCTTTCGTGGCTGCATGCTGGAAACGCCCTGTCATTCGCTGTGCAGGCGTCGCCGCAGTATCCTCACTCATACGCAGGTGGGCATATGTCCCGAGCCTATCGGCTTCACGATCAACCTCTAAGTCAAAGGCCAGGCACTTGGCGAGTTGCTTAGGCGATTCGCCAAGTGTTCCAACATAATCTCGAAAAAGAGGAATATGTTTTTCCCACGCGAGCAGTGCCTCATCCCAGTCGGCATCAGTGACAAAAAGACTCTTGAGATCCCAGGTATCACCCTCTACAACATCTGATCGTTTTGGCAAAGAATTCATTTTTCTTCCTACTGAAAATTTCACATAGTATTAAAGCCGCCAAACACCACTACCCCAAGCTAAGCCACCACCGAATCCACAAATCAATACCGTACTGCCAGAACCTATTCGCCCCGCACGCCAAGCTTCATCGAGAGCAAGGGGAATAGATCCGCTAGACGTGTTTCCATATCGGTCAAGATTGACAAGAAACTGCTCCTCCTTCAAGCCGAGAGAAGATCGAATACCATCGATTATTCGAAGGTTTGCCTGGTGAAGAATAAACAGATCAATAGACTCCATCGGTACGCCTGAATGCTCAATGACTTGACGAACATTCTCTTCAACTAGTCGTATTGCCCATTTAAAAACTGCCCTACCATCCATTTTCATATATTGATCACCAGCGACAACACCCTCCACTGTAACTGGCTGCCGAGTACCGCTCATTGGACAGACAAGCAAATCGGACCCGCGGCCATCCGAGCCAAGTGACCAAGCAAGCAAACCTGTACTTTCTTGCTTTTGTTCAGTCCTTTCCAATAAAACCGCACCAGCACCATCACCAAAGAGGGGCCATGTTTTTACATCTGCTGGATTCACAACACGTGAATTTGTATCAACACCAATAACCATCGCAAGATTACTTGAGCCTGTCGTAAGAAATTGCCCTGCCGTCACAAGTGCATAAGCGAAACCGGCACACGCTGCTGTTACATCCATCGCTGGAGCATTAACTCCGAGCTTTTCTTGAACGATACAGGCCGTGGATGGAAGACTGGTGTCAGGCGTAAATGTCCCAAGAACGAGAAGGTCCACCTCTTCGCGACGGCCGGGACACGCACTAATCGCACGTTCTGCCGCTTGAAAAGCTAGATCACTTGTCGCCATCCCAGGGTCAACATGCCGACGTTCTTGTATGCCCGAACGATTCAGGATCCATTCTGGGTCACATCCAAGGTGGCCAAGGTCTGCGTTCGTCACGACTCGCTGTGGAACAGCACTGCCAGAAGAAACGACACGAAAACCAAGAGCACGACCGAATCGTGATGGCCGAGGAGAAGTAAGTATTTCGGACATCAGATTCTCGTTGAAACAAACTTCAATGTATTGAATTATGAGCAGGCACAGGAACCAATTCCAGATTAGTTTACAGGAAGTTTCGGGCCTGTTTCGGCATCGCTTGTAGGCTCAGCCTTCATTTTAATTACGGCTTTACGATCGAGGTGAATTTTCTTGTATTCCTCATCCGATACGATGTAATACCAATCAGCAAAACGGCCGTTGAGTTCATCAACCCGTTTCTTACCCTCAGCCATTTTTTCATCAAATGATTCCTGTTTACGACGATTCTCACTCTCCACTTGGCGGCGAGATTCAATGGCTTTCTGCATCGCCGCTTCAGCTTCATCAGCTTGCTTGAGCAAATCTGCGGCTGTTAGATCTTGATCCGGAGAAGCCTTTTCACCGCCAGATATTTCACCATCCTTACCTTCCTCACTCGCTGCGGTTTCTGACTCCTTACTATCCTCATTCGTTTCTTTATTATCTTCAGGCAGGGAAGGAAGGGCAGCAAGTTCCGGCTGCTCTAACAGATCTTCATTAAATTGTGCCATGACTAGAAGATACCGAGCAGTTGTCTCGGCCGACTCTACTGCAGCATCGTCGCCCTGATCTGAGTCTGTTTGTCCTGGATCCGTCACAGTAGTACCTGCACCGAACCGCAATACATATTCAACTCCATCTTTCATACCGATCACTGTCTGCCCCTCAGTCGAAAGAATCAGCCCTGACGGCAGTGGGAGAAAGCCTCTCTGCTGCAAGGACGATACAGCCTCAACATCATTCACAAAGCTCTCGGCAGCCTTTAAGTCTGAACTCAGGCCAGCCGGCTTCCGTGCGACATCAATGATCTGCAAATCACCCAGAGCGTTGCGGAGGTCATTAAGTTTCGTCGAATCTATTCCCTCATTCTCTTGCAAATCAACAGCTACTGAATCTGATGATTCTTCATCCGGAAAGGTCTCAAACGAAGATAACAGCCACGACGACTCTTTGTCGTCATACTCCAAGCTGATTTTTTCATCACGTTGCTGACGAACTTCAAGTCGCCCACCTGACTCAACTGCGGAAAGAGAATAATTATCAAGTTCAACTGAACGAATGTCCCACGGCGTCAACTTCAGCAAGTCTTTTTCAATCCAATCACCAAACCGCGTTGTAAACTTTGAGGTATCAATCTCTACTCGATAGACAGGATCCTGACCTGCCTTTCGAACAAAGCGTAGCCGCCGACTGCCGCCGCCGACCCCTGACTGCTTATCTTCTTTTCCGATAATAAGACGAGCCAGCTTGCTTCCGGAAGCGTCTCGTATCTCGATCATTTGCCCTATGCCAGTCATTCCTGGCTTAATCTTCTCCTGATCTGGCTCGATAACGCCATACAGCTCATGGTCAATAGCGCGCGAAGTCACTTCATCAAGAGTTTTCAGGTCCACTAGTTCTGTTGCAGCCGCTGCGAGCTGATCTTTGGCATCAGCCGGATAATTCTGATGCGATGGTAGCACCCATACACCGCCAGACTTAATCACTTTAAAAGGATAGAGCGTTGCCAGTTCATCGTCATAGCGAATAATCTCAAGACTCGAAGCTTTCTCAGCATCAGTCAATGCTGGAAAGAGGACACGTTCAGCTGCTGATTCTACTATCGCCGGCTTGAATCGCGGCTGCACCGCCCACCCCAAACCCAAAAGCAGGAGTCCAGCGACAACAAAAACAGCTGTTCTGCGCATTGCAGTGTCACTCGTTCCACGCGTTTCTGAATTACTTTCCACGTTCATTGTGTTGTTCTACTCCGATTGAAATCTATCTAAGTCGTGACTTTGCCACGCCCTCACGTTCCTGAGCCCGACGACGGAAAAAGACAAAAAATGCAACAACCAGGGGCGGTATGGGCGGCAACACAACAGCTAACCATTTTTGCCAGTCCTGCTCTTGCCTGATTTTTGCCTCAAGAGAGCGTTCGACCTGCTCAATTTCAATATCTCGCTTCCGCTTAAGCTGCTCAAGTTTTGTATCAAGCCTTCGTTGCGATAATCGCTGCCGGCTTGCCAATTGTTGAACCGCCTGCATAGCAGCCTGACGATTAGTGTTTCCGCTCGACTCCATAGCCTCGATCTTTTTTTCAAACTCTCCAACTTCTTTCTGCATCTCCGAATTTGCGTCCTGCTCGGCTTTATCAAACTCAGTGATGTATTTCTGCCGTTGAATATCCGCCATTTCACGCGCATCTGCGACCGTATCTTCGATACGCTCAAGCGTCCGATGCTTTGGCTTTCTTTTTCGGATTTCAAGAAAACGGACATCTTCAGAAAGCGTATCGAGAATGTTGAGAACAAAGGCGACATTGTCAAAGTTCAAACCAAAGACTTCATCAGGACGATTCCTAAGACCAAAGATCTGAGGACCCATGAGATCAATATCTGCGACGACAATCGCTCGTATAGACGTCGTGCCTTCGCCTGCTGCAACTTTTTCAGCATCAACCACATCTGATGTTCCGGGTAATTCACGGTCTACTGCCGCAGCAAGAACCATCGCCTTACTTCCCGGTTTTTCAAAGATTCTTAACTGACGCATATCCCCACGATTACCTAACACCTGTTCAACTTCGATCGTGCCCGAACGTGTTCCAGTGGTCACAAGTGGCGTCCACTCTAAGTTGGCTTTTTCATCTTTCGAAAGCGCTCCAGGAAAAGGAAATAGAACTTCTTGAAGTCCGGCTGTAATAGCATTTGCTTGATTAAAACTCTGAGTTCCACTGCTGGCATTTGATTCACCCATTTCAGCATCAATAAAAACGAACTCACTCGGCAACTCAAGTTTTGGATGAGGATTATAATCCTGCCAAACAACATATGGCGAAGAACCCATTTGACCCATGAGCGGGCGGCTACTACCTGCAGCCAGCTGAAGACCCAATACATTCCAAAGTTGACTCAGATCCCCTTTCGCCTGATTTTGCTGCTGCTGCAGCATAGCCATCGGACCACCACCGCCCCCTCGCCTTGGCTGCGCAGTTCCTGGAACACCGTTCATTAAAACCGGCAACGGATCTTCGAAAATTGCAACAGGCTGACCTGAACGAACCGCCGTTACAAAATTATTCATCTGTTCTGGGCCGAGACTTGATGGCTGTACAGCCATCAGGACGTCATATACCTCAGTAATAGGAACCGCAGGATCGACCTGCACGACTTCGTATTGTTTCTCAAGCTCTTCTAAAACAGGCTGTCGAGGACGCTGCTGGCCAGTCGTCATATCGAAGCCTCCAAAAAGGTCGGCATCTGTTGTAACAACTCCAAGACGCTTCCTCTTCTGCTCCGCCACCGTACATATTGAACGAATGAGCTCATATTCGACTGGTGTTCCCCGGTCAAAAAATGGCACCACAACTTTTTCCAGACCACACGTAAATGCACAGCCAAGAAAAATATCTTCGTCTCGAAATGCCCCTCGCTCCCGGGACAAAACTGTTACTGGCTCAATACCAAACTGCTGGCTAGCCAAAGAAGCAGCCTCTGTCTTTGTTTCAGTTTCTACTACGTCGACGCGCAACTTCCCGCCGCTGAGGCGTTGAAATTGCCGTAGCATATTAAGCAGTGTCAACCGTGTTTGAGCATAATCCTCAGGGACAGCAGGACTCACGTAGGCTGTGACTTCGATAGCTTGCTCAGCTTCTAACCCTGATAGCAACTTCTTTGTATCAGGAGACAACGAACTAATCTGTTCAGCTGAAAGATCTGCTCGCACATCGTAGGCACGGAACATAAGCACGACGCCAAGGGCAGCGACAGCTAGCCCGACCGTACGCACAACAAAATGAGCACCCATCCTCGCACCATCTCGTCGACCCGTCCAATGACGACGGCCAATCAGTACCATCGAAACATAAAGACAAACGATCACAATGCCTAAAAAGTAGCCAGCGGCTGAAAGGCTGACTATGCCTCTACCGAAATCAATAAAATTTTCTGTCAGGCTCCAAGAACGGATGACCGAAGCGAGCTTTGGCCCCATGACGCTATTAGCCTGATCGGCAACAACCAATGGTGCATTCAGGGCCAAGCCGAGGATAAATGACACAGTCAGGTTGCTTGTCAAAAAACTTGCAACCATACCAATTGCAAGCATTGCCAGACCAACAAACCAATACCCAAAATAATTTGTGAAGAAGAGTCCTGGATCAGGATTACCCCAGATTTGTAAAATAATCAGATTACACAAGTACGAAAAGATAAGTGCTACGGTGTAAATGCCAACAGCCGAAAGGTATTTCCCTACTACAACCTCGATGTCACTCGCCGGGATAGTAAGAATTAATTCGTCTGTTCCCTGCCGACGCTCATCAGCCCAAACACTCATCGTAATTGCGGGAATAAAGACAAGCAGAATATACGGCAGGTAGCGATTCAACTGATCTAGGTTCGCAAGATTTGAATTAAAGAACTCTGGTGGCCAAAATGCGGCAAGAGAACCAAGCAGGACGAATACACATATAAACACGTATCCAGTTGGATTTGAGAAATAAGAAACAAAATTTCGCTTAAAAACTGCATCGAGCACATACCACTTCATTGCCAATCAATTCCTCTCTCTACGAGTCAATGACAGTTCAAATGTATAATTCATTGATAAACAATTCTGGGCTATTCTTCTGAACACAAAGCACCTGCTTACAGCAATTTTTTTTACTAAAAATGATGTTTGCTTAAAAATGCATATCATGACGCCCGCGTCAATTCATAAAATCGTTCATCGAGTCGCTCACCTCCAGCCGTGAGTTCAGCTGGGGCGCCATCGAACCGCATGCGGCCCTCTGCAATTAGAATAACCCTGTCAGCCATCGCCTCCACTTCTTGCAGAATATGAGTGGAAAGCAATACTGTCTTTTCTTGCCCTAACCTTCGAATGGTTTCTCTTACTTCGCGAATCTGGTTTGGATCAAGCCCACTCGTTGGTTCATCAAGTATCAAGACATCCGGCTCATGCAAAAGCACCTGTGCCATTCCGACGCGTTGACGAAAGCCTTTAGACAATTTGCCGATTGCTTTCCCGATGACACTACCAAGTTCACACTGTTTTACTACCGCCTCAATTCGTTCTTCACGATATGGTGATTTGAGCCCGCGAGCAGCAGCAAAAAACTCGAGCAATGTCCGAGGTGTCATGTCAGGATAGAGCGGCCCATTCTCTGGAAGATACCCAAGTTTCTTGGCTGCTGCGAGTCGATCAACAGACATGTCATAGCCAGCGAGCATTGCCCTCCCTGCCGATGGAGCCAGATAGCCAGTAAGCATCTTCATCGTCGTACTCTTGCCGGCACCGTTGGGGCCTAAGAACGCAACGATTTCGCC
Source organism: Planctomycetota bacterium (assembly GCA_014238855.1). Classification (GTDB taxonomy): domain Bacteria; phylum Planctomycetota; class Planctomycetia; order Pirellulales; family UBA1268; genus UBA1268. The sequence continues at coordinate 23,334 of JABAAH010000004.1, read as the reverse complement.
TCGCGGCACACGGAATGAAATGTCCTCTGCTGCAATAAAACTACCATAGTATTTACAAAGTCCATTCGCTTCTATCATCGCCTCAGACGTAGGCGATATACTGGCGTCCGCGTTCTGGGGTGAATTATTTACTGTGGCAGTCATGTCTCATTCTCACTTCATTCGCATCGAACTATTTGTTTCTTAACGTCAGACAAGGAGTCTCCTCGGTAGCTACGACAGGGGAAACTTCTATGGAACTATATTTTATCGATTATCTCCGGCAAACAATCCCCTGTTGGTGAAACCGCAGGGGAACCCGATTCGATCGCCGTCTGCCACGGTTCGGCCACCTCCCGTTGCCAACAGAGATGGACTCGCCAATTATCTGATGTCGCAGGATAGTCCGACCTTACGTGGACGCCGCGAGTTTCAGTCCGGACAAAAGCCGCATGGATTATCAGCCGGCCCACCTCAAGAAGATTCTGCAATTGCCATCCTTGAGGCCCTGAAAATTGCTTGCGTAAAACATATCGACACCAACCATCAACTGTCCGGAGAGCCTCTTGCAACGAGTCCCCAGATCGCTCAACCCCAACATGACGCCACATCAAGCTTCGCAGAGAATTTCTAATATCAGACAGGTCTAGCGGCTCCCCTTCGGGCGGATCCGCTGGATCAATTGTCCGTAAATCAGCAAGAGATGGAACCTCAAGAGCTGCACCTTCACCCTCCTCTCCTCCACGATCTGTTCCCTCGAGTTCATGATTTATTTGCTCACCCGCACGACTTCCAAAAACAAGACCTTCCAGAAGACTATTGCTCGCTAGTCGATTTGCACCATGCAAGCCACTTGAAGCCACCTCTCCCGCTGCAAAGAGACGTGGTATCGACGTTTGCCCATTAGAATCTACAGCAACTCCGCCAATCATATAGTGAGCTCCCGGACGAACTGGGATTCGGTCTGTCGCCAGATCAAGACCAAACTTCCTGCAGAGCTTTTCCATACCTGGAAATCTTTTCCGAACCATCTGACTTTCGAGGTGGGAAAGATCAAGATACACATTGGAGTGTGATGTTCGATGCATGACTTCTGTAATAGCTCGCGAAACAACATCGCGTGGTGCCAATTCAGCACGCACATCAAACTCGGGCATGAATCGATGCCCTTCACGATCTACCAAGTACGCCCCGGCTCCGCGTACCGCTTCAGTAATAAGACTTCGACTACCGCCAGCGATGTAAAGCACTGTGGGGTGAAACTGCATGAATTCCATGTCCCGAACAACCGCGCCTGCCCGCCACGCAAGCGCGATACCATCCCCACTTGCACCCGCTGGATTTGTAGACTCTCGAAATATCTGACCGGCTCCACCTGTTGCAAGGATTGTTCTCCGTGCCCAAATCATTGTCTTCCCTCGCTGGGGGTGCCACACAAGAGCTCCTCTGCACACCCCCTTGTGAGTCACAAGATCGATTGTAAAGGTCTCCGGCCAGACATTAATATTCGATGTGTTTGTAGCTCGCTGTATCACTGCTCTCATGACTTCGCGGCCAGTGGCATCACCTAATGCATGTACAATCCTGTGATGGCTATGCCCCCCCTCTTTACCGAGCTCAAGTTCACCGTTCTGTTGATCAAACCTAGTGCCCCACTGAATCAACTCTGCAATTCGTACTGGGGCTTCACGAATAATTGAATCAACTACATGAGGTTCACAGAGATCACCGCCAGCAGTGATCGTGTCGGCAATGTGGTTATCAAACCTATCCGCGGGATCAATGACGCCGGCGATCCCACCCTGAGCCCACTGGCTCGATGAGTCATTCAAATTATCCTTGTTGATCACAAGCACTGAACGATTTGGCTCAACTGCTAAAGCTGCCCGCAGACCTGCAAGCCCTCCACCGAGTACCAATACATCGGTAAACCAATGGGGCACTTGCCTTCGGTCGAAGGCAACCAAGTATCGTGGCCCAGAAAATTCACTATTCATTCACGTCCACCTGACGACTACTCGCGCCTTTCAAAAAAGCCTTGAACCTTTCACGATACTCGTACGGGGGCTGGGTGCGACGACTCTCGACCTCAACGCCCTTTTGGTCGTCTTGAATTGTACGAGACGACCTGACTCTGTCGGTTCGTAAACCTAAACTACGAAGCGTTTGCTCGTAGGCTCGCTGTTGCCCCTGGCTACCGTTATCAGCAGATTTTTGCATGTTTTCCCAACGTCGCAAGAATGCTTCGGCTTGTTTTCGCGTCCAGCCAAGTTCTCTGAGCATATCATCGTCCGTAGAACGAATGGAATCACGAAGATGGTCTAACGCAAGGTCTGTCGCCTGACGCACCGCAGAAAGTTCCTGTAGTTTTGAATCTAAGACCTCTGGTCCAGATTCTTTTTGCTGCGACTCCGTGAGCCCTCGCTGTCCTCCACTCGTTCCACCAGCACCTGAATCACTCTTTTCACTTCCACTACTACCCTGCGATGTAGTACTGGATTCCGTGCTCGTTTCACTATCCGTCGCACTGTTGTTTTCATTACCCCCCGAGTCACTAGCTGCACTCATCGAACCGTCATTCTTGCTGCTCTCTGTGCCCTCTCTGCCGGATTGCTCAGAATTGCCGCCGCTTCCTCCACCTTCAGCACCAGGCTCACCACCTGACTTCTCACCACCTGACTTCTCACCACCCGACTTCTCACCACCCGACTTCTCACCACCCGACTTCTCACCGCCTGACTTCTCGCCACCTGATTCACGCTGCTTATTCTTAAGTATTCGCTCCATCGCCTCCCCATCATCAACCCCATCTGAAGAGAGGCTTTTTGTCTCCATTGCGTCTCGATCACTCTTCGAGTCGTTCTGTTGCTGATCCTGCGAGTCCCTTGAAGAGGCATCTTCGGCGCTCATTGAGTCCTCATTTTGCTGCTCACGTGAATTACTTCGAGAAGCACTCTCGCTTTCCATGCCCGCATCATTGCCACCAGGCACATCCTGATCGTTACTATTCTCTCTTGAATCTGATTGCTGCATCTCACGAGAACTACCCGAACTCGACTCACTTCTGCCGTCGTTGGCTTGTGCCTCACCGCTCCTGCCACCAGTATTATCCTCGGCAGACGCACCAGACTGTCGGCCTCGGCCCTCCTCAGAGCCCGCTGCCCCGCTCGCGTCCTGATCTTTTTCTTCAGCTTGATTCTGGCTCATTTCTTCACTACGAGGCTGTTGATCTTTATTTTTTTCTTCCAAATCTTGTTGTTCAGGAATTTTATCCGGCTTCCTTTCCGTATCTTTCAAGGACTGCTTGTCACTTTGACTACCCGAAACATCACGAGAAGGCGTAGTTTGTTGTGGCTGTTCCGGCTTCTTGTCCGGCCAACCTTCTTCTGGATTCATTGGCGGTGGACTTTGTTCGTCAATGATAAGTCGACGCCATTTTGTTGCAGTACTATTTGGCTCGGGCTCTCGGTTGTCATAAACCACAGCTCGATACTCAATTATTTTTGCGCTAGGCGCATCTTGGGCAGGCACAATACGGGTGCTTACACGGACCTCACCGTCTCCGTTCACCTGATTTTCACTTCCGCCAAACTGCCACAAAACCTTGTCACGAATCAAACCGACTCCTTCAGGACGAGTCTCAACAACAACCTTAGACAGGGAATAATCTGGATCGATAGCGCGAACACGAACCCTCATTGCAGAACGAGAAGGCATACGCTCCGACTCTGCCTCTGGGAGTTCAATAGCGACTTCTGGTGCAAGATCAGGAAAAACCTCAATGCGGTGCGTGAGAAGTTCGTCGATTATAGGAGCCGAAGTCGTACCACTCTCCGGTTGAGAACGGAAACGGAGCCGATATGCAGGATGCTCCGCCAATGTCCGGTCTACTGCCAATCGCAACTGAAGAACTCCTGTTGCAACCTTTGGATTCGTACGATCCACAACCAAACGCAAGTCATCTAAGCGATCAGTATCAAGGAAATTAATCCACGCTGCATCGAGTGCCTGATTCGACTGAACTTCGACACGTACTTCCGTTCCCTCAATCGCCCGAAGATCACCCTGCCATTGAACAATCTGATCGGGCTGATCTGTATACTCCGGAAAAACATATCGCACTTCTTTCACCAACAGCGATGGCGCATCAACTACCCTCACATCAAAAGGTTCTGTCCTCGCATCGCCCGCTTCAATTCTCACCCTAATCGAACGGTCTAGTCCGATCCCACTCGAGGGAAGTCTTGCCCAATACAGTTGACTATCCGGACGCTTCCGAAGACTTGCTTTCCATGGCTTCACCTCCGGATCAAGCTTTCCGTTATCAAGTAATGAAGACACCATAACGCCAGGGATTTCAGCACCTCTTAAATGATCTATTTCAGCTGATACGACTACTTGCCGGCCTCGAATAAGTTCGACACCGCCATCTTGCCACCGAAGATGTTGTCGACCATCAAACATGTAATCGCCGGGCGGTAATGCATGCTGAGATTTTTCTTCTCCGAAGACTGTCGTCCAATAGCAATTGACTTCCTCTATGGAAACTCTTGAGGGAGCCGCCCAGCCAGACCAAGGAGCCAACAGCCTCGCGGCTGTGACAAACGGACTCTTTGGAGAAAAAAGTGAATAGACCGTGCCTACAAAAACTAGACATGCAAGGACAACTGCTAAGGAAACAAGATGCTGTTGATCAATCACTGTATCCGTTGGAATCGTTGTCATTTGACGAGCAGCTCGTTTGTCAAGTGATCGCGTTATCAAATCTTTATGCGGATCAGTCTCACCAGGGTTCACAAGAATTGCATTGACTAAATCATTATGGAGCTCCGGAAACTCTTGTTCGATTGATCGTGCTGCATACAGAACATTGACTTGATACCGAAGAATTGGCACAAGCCATTTCCACGCAATTGCTCCAACCCCCAAGGTGCCGGTAAGCAACCATGTCCACCGGATCCAGACAGGCATTCCACCAGCTATCCACCAATGATCTAAAACCACACCGAACAGTAGCCAACAAAATCCTGCCACCATCGTGGTCAATAGAAAAGTAGCAAAAGCAACACTTTTATAATTTGAACTAGCTTCAGCGAGCCTTTTATCGAGATACTTCGCTGCTCGCGATCTATCAGCTCCCTGCCAATTCTGAAGTACTAACTCGGAGTCGGTACGCTTGCCTGCTGTTGCCATGAGATGTCTCGCTTCGCCTCAATCACCATCTGCTGTAAAAAGAAACGCTGTACTACACCCCGAGAATGACTTACTTTTTGACTCGACAATTCATTGCTTCGGGCATGGAACACGTTGACGCCACTAGAATAACCTTCCTATTGTACGACTCCTGGTTACAAAAAACCTCCTATTCCAAAATCAGGCTTAAATTCAAGATGCTTCCTAACGCAGAACGTTTTCGACGACTGGTTGATGGACGGGCCAACGGAATCATTCCTGCCCTCGCCCGAACTGGCCTCTCTGCTTTCGAACTGCCTTATGAAAGCATTGTCCGATTACGTAATTATGCATATGACCATGGCATGTTCACTGTGAGCCGGGCATCGGCACCCGTTGTTTCTGTTGGAAATATCACACTTGGTGGAACTGGGAAAACCCCTCTTGTCGCATGGCTAGCCAACTGGTTCGCCGACCGCAATCAGAAACCTGCGATCATCAGCCGCGGCTACAAAGCCAAGAAAGGGCAACTCAGCGATGAAGCGGCTGAATTAAACATACTTCTGCCAACCGTTCCACACTTCGCGAATAGGCAAAGAATTATTGCTGCGAAAAATGCAACCGCTAGCGGATCAAATATCTTGCTTCTCGACGACGGCTTTCAACACCGAAAAATCTATCGGGATATTAATCTGGTTACCATTGATGCGAGTGACCCATTTGGTTGCAATCGCATCTTTCCTCGTGGACTTTTACGAGAACCACTCGATAGTTTACATAGAGCGGATGCGATAATCCTCACAAGAACTGATCAGGTCTCAATCAAAACCCGAGATGAAATCCAAGAACGATGCTTACGGTTTTTAGGCCCACATCAAAAACCATGGATTCAGACCGAACATAGACCATCAAATCTTCGACTCGCTGACGGGAGAACCAAACCTCTTCAATCACTTCAAAACAAACGCATCCTTGCAATATCAGCTATTGGAAATCCAGCTGCCTTCCACAGGACGCTGACATCGCTTGGACATGCTCCGACCGCCACGCTCACCTTTCCTGATCATCATCAGTACAACGCCGATGACATGCGTCGTATTTCAAAGAAAACTGAACAAGCGAGAGCTGACATTGTCCTGACAACACTCAAGGATCTTGTCAAAATGCCTTTGGGAAATATAAGTGGCCGCCCACTCTACGCACTAGAGATTGGAATACATTTTCACATAGGTCTCCAAGATCTCGAAGACCTTCTCGTAAAGATTTCCTGAAAAAAGCGTCAGCACCATTTCTGGTAAGAACTATTTTTTCTTCTTCTCATTGTGAAGCGTATGACGGCGAAGACGCGAAGAGTACTTTTTCAAGTGAAGCTTTTCGCCACCGCTCTTTCGGCGCAACGTGTAGTTCACGTCACCAGTTTCTTCACACACGAGGTGAACTACTTCGAGCTTTTTCTTTCCTTTAGCCATACAATCAAATCTCAAAAAGGGTCACTCGGCAACATTATCAGTGAAAGAGTCTCACTTCAGAACAATAAAATAGAGGCTTCGTAACGCCTTCGCAAGCGGTGGAAGTTGTACTCGCAGTAAAAAAGCTGATATTTCGCTAATCATGTGGAGCATCTCCCAGTTCCTGGTCGATGCTACTAGGGCTATTTCTTCCTAAAAACATAGCACTTCTTCTCCAGAAGTCGTACCATCTAGTATTCAAAGTTCAGGTCTTGTACCACCGAATGTAATGGCGAGCACAAAACCACCACCTGCAGATGAGTCACCAAGCAATCAGCACGTGGACTCTGCCACTTCAACGAACGCCGTTGAATCACGCGCCGTTGAATCGCAGGCCGTTGAATCGAAGGTAGGGTGGGCAGAAAAAGTCACTGCTAGCAACAGTGTGCGATCTGTCTATCTAAGCCTCACAACGCATCTCATTATTGCGATTGTTCTTACACTCTGGGCCATAGTGCCTGAGAATCAGACGAACCGACTGTCACCAGTCGTCATTGACTTCAGCACAGAGCCAGAAAAGGAATGGGGGGAAACCAAAGGCGACGACACAACTGCGACTTTACTCACTGAGGCTGCTGAAAAAGATAAGCCTCAAGAAACTTCAAAAGACAGTCCCGATGCTTCTGAAGAGGAAACCAAAACTGCTGAGAGCCAGCCCGCTCAACCTATGCTAGCACTAGAACCTGAGAAAGCGCCTTCTCCTGACAGTTCGATTCCTGAAAATGCCTCTATGCAATCACAGCAATCTCGGCGTAGCCCAACACAAATGGAAACGAGTGAAAAGAACCAAAGCGCAAAGACGGTGCCTGCAGTCAGTGGACAGATGGCAACCGCTTCACCTGCTGATGCAAAACTTGCTTTAGCTCAACGTTCCGGTTCAGCGCGAGGAGAAACAGCAGTTGCTAAGGGTGGGTCACCGTCTAGTGAAGCCGCGATTGAACGTGGACTCCTGTGGCTCGCACGGCATCAAGCAGCGAATGGATCTTGGTCATTTGAACACTCCTACTGTACCGACCCCTTCGGACATCCTTCACAACAATGCCTGTGTCGGACGAAGGGCTATATCGAAGGCCATACAAAAGCCAGCACATCTATCGCTCTTCTGCCATTCTTGGGGGCTGGTAACACCCATTTGAATGGCCCTTATAAAGAAGTTGTCTATCGAGGTCTTGAACAACTCAAGATAACACTCGACATCGAATTAAAAGAACTTCATCTTGAAAACCCTGACTTTGTCTCGACGTTCTCAGGAGACCTTTACGGGTATGGAATCACAGCTCTCGTCATGGCCGAGGCTTTCGGGATGACCGGCGACCCTGACCTCGAACGTTATGTAAATGCATTGAGCGTGTTTCTTGCGAGACACCAGCACCCACTTGGTGGATGGCGTTATGAGCTAGGCCAGCCGGGTGACATTACCGTCACCGGATGGCAGGTTGTAGCACTAAAAAGCAGCCAATTAGCAGGAGCACCTGTTCACTCTGACATTTTCCGTCAAGTGGACCATTTCCTTGATAGCCTTACGCCCCCTGCCTTTTCTCGCCGTCCAGCACAGGCTCAAGTCGTTGTAAATCAAGCCGGAGGCATCAACCGTGATCCAACCCGTTATCATTATCTTGCTTCGTTTGCGAACTCGACAACGCGGGAACCAAGTGAATGCACATCCGCAGTCGGATTGCTCTGCCGACTCTATACCGGGTGGAACAAAAATGATCCACGACTTCTACAAGGTGTCAATCAACTACTAAAATCAAATACTCATCCCGCTCTCCTGCTCTACAGAAACTTTTACCTTGCTCAAATTCTACTTCATATTGACCATCCGTCATGGGATCAATGGAACCGTCGGAACCGAGACTTTCTCGTGCGAACGCAGGTCACTGAAACCACGAGAATGGATCAGCGCAATCCCGCTTTTGGTAGCCCTCTCTGTGAAATCGGTAGTTGGTATCTGACAAATCCCAGAGGTGCTACTAAAAATGCTATTCGTGACCGACACCTTGCACCTGCCGGCAGACTTGCTCACACAGCACTTGCCATTCTTACGCTTGAGGTCTATTACCGATTACTGCCAGTTTACAAACCAGCAGCGATTGAATAACTACAGGTAAAGCTAAACCATTCATGCGATTACATACTTTTTTTTGGCTCGCAGCAGCCCTAGCAATTGCCTTTTCGGCGATTAATTGGCTCGGTCTAGCTGGCTGGCTGGCTACTCTTGTCATATTCGGGTGCCTCGCAATGCACATTGCTGGAAATGCAATCGGCACCCGAATGCAGGAAGCCACGGATCGTGACCTTTTTCGCACACGCCAACGATCGCCTCGTACCGACGTTCCGGTGCCCTCTCCTTCTCATCTTGAGAGACACTCAAGGACGGGTTGGCTCCTGCCTATATCGGTAAGCATAGGCGGATTCATTGGGGGGATTTCAGGAGCGACTGCCCTGACATTACTGGCATCGTCATCTTTTGCAGGTGCACTGTTAGGAGGTCTCTCCTCAGCGGTCCTCGGCGGAATCTTCGGCTTTTTAATCGCGAGCTTCATTAACATTTTGAGAACATCTCTTCGTGAATCTCTTGACGCCGAGAGAAGAAGTTCGGAAGAGACCATAAAATAAGGCCTTCCGGACATTTTTCGCTCATTTTCAGTGACGCTTCTGCCACATTCCAGACTCCAATCAAAGAAGTCTGCTTCGGCCGTGGAATCTGCACGCATACCGTGGTAAATTTTAACGATGCGATTCAGGACAAATAACGAAAGAGTTTAAAGAAATGTCGAAACCTCACAGAACAATTAAAAAAGCGAACCATGGTTCGAGGCCAGCCAACAGTAAAGCCAGAAAAGCAAAAAGAAAACACATCAAGACATAACTAAAAACTGTCACCAACTACAACCAAAACCATCCTGCTATTTAAGTAACTCAATTTATCAGAACATTCTCGGAGCAGCCTGCCGTGCCCCCTCGCGACTATATTATCCACCCAAACGAATATAATCTCAGCACTATCATTGCGGACATCGAGGAAATTCGTCGATACAACCAGCAGCGTTTCGAGATGGAGCAATTAACCGCGATTGTTCATGAAGATAAGGAGCGAGGACGTTGTGTTGGCTACAAAGATACGACGCAGGATGAGTTTTGGGCACGAGGTCATTTTCCAAATGTGCCATTAATGCCGGGCGTCATTATGTGTGAGGCAGCAGCACAACTCTCGAGCTACTTCTCTCAGAAACATCAGTTGCTCGAAGCAGAAATGATTGGATTTGGTGGCTTGGAAGACGTGCGTTTTCGAGAACCCGTCCGCCCTGGTGATCGACTAGTCGTGGCTGTGGAGCGCGTACGTGTGCGGCCAAAGGCAATGATCGTCTGTCGTTTCCAAGGACTTGTAGGTGAAAGCATTGTTGTAGACGGTGTTATTAAGGGCGTACCACTACCCGTTGATTTTCTTACAGCAAACCAAATCACATCAACGCCCTAAGTCCTCTGGCTATCCCTAAATAATTTTGACATGCCCCGGCGACATCCAAAAAAGCCACCGAAAGATCTCGACCTTTCATACCATTTCAGGCTTTTGACGGAAATCGATGGCCCTCTTGATCCGATAACACTTTTTTGTCGACAGAATCCCGTTGAATTAGAAATTGGTACTGGGAAAGGAATGTTTTTAACTTCCGCTACTTCATCGATACCAGAACGAAACTTCTTAGGAATTGAGGTCCGCGTTGGCTATGCGAGGATGGCTGCCTCTCGACTAGCTGCCTTAAAAACACCGAATGGTGTTGTTGTTCACGGTGATGCAATGCATCTCGTTCGACATATACTTCCGAATGAATCTCTATCGGGAATACATGTTTATTTCCCGGACCCGTGGTGGAAAGCCCGGCACCGGAAACGCAGAATACTAAACCCAGAATTTCTTCAGCATGCGGGACGGATCATGCAATCAGGGTCACAACTACATATCTGGACTGATGTTGAAGAGTATTTTGACGAGGCTGTGCTTGTCGTGAATGATACTTTACTATTCGGCAAAGCATCTAAGGAACCTGCCGGTGGGCTGGAAAACAAATATCGCACTCATTTTGAACGCCGTACACGTCTCGCGGGTGATCCCGTGTGGCGGGCAGTGTTTACACGCAATGAAAAACCGTCCCAGCAAAATCGTCTCGTTGCAAAAATTCCGAATCATTCCGTTGCATCACCAAATGCACCAGAAATCCTATAAATTTCAGGAAGTTTTCTTTTCCTCGGAAGATACCCGTTGAATAAGAAGGCGATCGATCCGACGACCGTCCATATCAACAACCTCAATTGATAGGCCATTCCACTGGAAAGCATCTCCGACTGAGGGAATTTTCTCAAGTTCATCAAGAACCAAGCCTGAAACTGTCGAGTAGTCACGTGGCACTCCTGGATCAGGAAGGGCCATCCGCCCAAAAAGATCATCAACCGCAAGGCTTCCATCAACAAGCCAGGATCCGTCCTCTCTTTGGACAAATTCACTATTACGATCATGATCGTGCTCGTCACGAATCTCACCGACAAGTTCTTCCATAACGTCTTCTAACGTCACCAACCCCTCGGTGCCACCATATTCATCCAAGACAATGGCAAGTTGGTTTCGTTCCGTTTGGAAAAGTTCAAGCAGACGGTCAAGTGGCATGGTTTCAGGCACAAAGAGCGCCTTGTGCATCATCTTCCTTAGTTCAATTGGCCATCCCATCCAGTTTTGACGCAGAACATCACGAATTGAGACGTAACCAAGAATTTGGTCCAAAGACCCTTCGTAAACAGGCAGTCTTGAGTAGCCTGCCATAGCAATAGCTCCAAGAACCTCGTCCCCCGGAGTATCAATATCAATAGCATCAAGATCAATTCGTGGTCGCATGATATCCCGTACTGTTCGTTCGCCTAAACGCAACGCTTCTGCAGCAACCGCTTGTTCAACAGCCTCGAGAACACCCTCTGCTCGACCGGCCTCTAAAAGATGTTCAATATCATCAACGGAAACACTCGGCTCATCCTGCTTGTGTGCTTGGAGCATGAACAAAACAGCTGATGTTGAAATGCCCATAAGCCATACAAGAGGCCGTGTCACAGAGGCAAAGACCAACATCACTGGAGCAGCAAAGCGAGCCACATCCTCAGCACGGCGCAATGCCAACCGCTTTGGAACAAGTTCTCCAAAAAGGAGCGTACAGAAAGATAGCATTACAACAAATGCTGTTAGAGCAACTGAATGTGCGACAGGTTGAATTGCTTGTGGCCCATTGACAGATAGCCAATTGGCAAGATCGCTTACCACCTGACTGCCTCCATATGCAGCAGCAAGAGTCCCTACGAGCGTGATGCCAATCTGTACCGTTGACAGGAATTTGTCTGGACTACTTGCGAGATCAAGTGCTTTCCGAGCAGCTTGGTCACCATGCTGAGCAAGTCGTCGCAATCGTCCTTTTCGGCTCGCAACGATTGCCATCTCTGCACCAGAAAAAAAACCGTTTGCCAGAATCAAAACAAAAACAATTAGTAGTTGCTCGATCATTGGTAAGCTAATTTCACGATCCTAGATTGAATGGTAGTTTTCTTATAACGCCGATTCTTCTCGGCATATTACTGCCAAATCATCTCGGTGTATCACTTCGTCGCACGCGCACACACCGAGAATTTCTAAAACCCTCTCTGTCTGCAACCCTTTTATTTGTTCGAGATCACGTGAATTGTAATTCACAAAACCACGCGCAAAACAGTTGCCGTCAGTCGTTTCAATGGTCACAACATCACCGGCAACAAAATTTCCAGCGACAGCTAGAACCCCAGCCGGCAACAAACTACTCCCTTGCTCGATAACAGCCTGCCGCGCACCCGAATCGACGGTAAGTTTACCCGATACTGAAGCCGACCACCCTAACCAACGTTTTTTTGCAGGCATCAAATCGTTTCTACCGGGAAAAAAAGTGCCTGTATCATGACCTGATACAAATTCCTGAAGGATCGACTCTCGTCTACCAGAGCCTATAAAGCAGTGAATTCCTGCCTCATTCACAGTTTTCGCAGCCTTCAGTTTACTGGCCATACCACCCTTGGAAACACCTGCAGAACGATCATGGACCATTGATTCTGTCGCTGCGTCGATACAACGCACGGTAGAGACTCGACGCGCTTCTGGATTTTCTGGATCCTGATCAAAAAGACACTCGACATCCGAAAGTAATATCAAAGCATCTGCGCCTAAGAGAGTCGCTACGAGAGCCGCTAAGTGATCATTGTCACCAAATGTAGTCTGGAGTTCAGCCGTACTCACTGAATCGTTTTCATTCACGATCGGGATTGCACCATATTTAAGTAAAGACCGAAGAGTGTTACGAATGTTGAGATACCGACCCCTGTCATGCAGATCATCTGCAACAAGAAGAAGTTGGGCTACATGACGACCATAGGATCCCAATGCACGCTCGTATGCTTCTGTAAGACAGCTTTGGCCAACTGCAGCAACCGCTTGCAATTCAGGCAACGTGCACGGCTTGTCATGCATCCCCAAACGGCCCATCCCAGCGCCAACTGCCCCGGAACTTACAACAACTATCTGCCTTCCACTATTCAAAAGCTCATGACATTGCTGACCGATGTGTTCAACTCGTTCAATATCGAGAAGACCTTGTGCCGTGGTTAAGACGCGAGAGCCAATCTTTACCACAATAAGTTTCGCGGACTGCACAGCCTCCTTTCTTAGTGGATCAATCATAAATATATATGGTGTTCAAAAAGCAATAAAATACAAAGTATAAGTGTACAAATATTAAGAATTTGTTCGGAGACTTTCAAACCACAAGATCTATAACGTTAACCAAACGCCTCCATATTTCACGAGCCTTCATTCCGTGGAAGGATTTAGATGACACTTCCCACTCAAGACTCACGTATCATTATGCACATTAATAAGCGACGCATCACCGTGAGCACCTGAATCAGAACCAAATCGAGAAGCATCACTTCGGTTGGCTGCTACTTTCTCCATGTATGCCGCATCAATATCTCCAGTCACATATTTTCCATCAAAAACAGAACACTCGAAGGATTCAATCTGCCGGTTCCCAGCACGTGAGCATTCGATCAAATCATGAAGATCTTGATACACGAGCCAATCGGCATTGATGACTTTAGCAACTTCTTCATCAGTGCGATTGAAAGCCACAAGTTCCTCCGAAGTTGGCATATCTATACCGTAGACATTTGGGAACCGAACTGCGGGAGCAGCCGAACAAAAGTAAACCTTGCGGGCACCTGCATCGCGAGCCATCTCGATTATTTGTGAGCATGTAGTGCCGCGAACAATAGAATCATCGACCAGACAAACCACTTTGTCCTTAAATTCTAGTGATACTGGGCTGAGTTTTTGCCTGACACTTTTTTTTCGCACGGCTTGACCAGGCATGATGAACGTGCGGCCTATATACCTATTTTTAATGAAGCCTTCCCGATAGGGCACACCCAAGCTCTCTGCAAGCGACATCGCGGACGTTCGGCCAGAGTCAGGAATTGGCATTACTACGTCAATATCATGATCAGGACGACTACGGCATATTTTCTCCGCCAATTTTGCCCCCATGCGTAGCCTTGTTTTATAAACCGAGACTTCGTCCACGATTGAGTCCGGCCGTGCGAGATAGACGTGCTCGAAGATACACGGTGTGAGTTTTGCGTTATCAATGCACTCACGCACATGACATTTATTGTTTACGTCGAAAAAGACTGCTTCGCCCGGTGCCACATCACGCTCAATCTCGAAACCCTGCGAGACAAGCGCAACGGATTCGGAGGCAATCATAAAATCTCGACTGCCGTGCCGATTTTTTTTTGCACCAAAAATTAATGGTCTTATTCCAAATGGATCACGGAAACCAACAATGCCATAACCCGTGATCATTGCAACCACAGCGTAGGCTCCTCGACAGCGTTTGTGAACACTACGAACAGCTTCGAAAACACCCTCTGGAGTCAACTTTTGCTGGCCCACTTTCTGTAATTCATGAGCAAATACATTCAAAATCACTTCACTATCGCTTGATGTATTAATGTGCCTCAAATCTGATCTATAGAGTTCTTCTTCTAGATCATCAGAATTTGTGAGATTACCGTTATGCGCGAGAGCAATTCCATACGGCGAGTTGACGTAGAACGGCTGAGACTCAGCAGAACTGTTGCAACCGGCCGTTGGGTATCGCACATGCCCTATACCCATAGGACCAATCAGCCTACGCATGTGATCTTCCCGGAAGACGTCGTACACCATGCCGTTCGATTTCCGTAGTGACACTTTGTCTTCAGCGCAGGTCATGATGCCAGCAGCATCTTGCCCCCGATGCTGCAACACTGTTAAGGCGTCATAAAGATTTTGATTCACATCTTCATGAGCAACTATTCCAACAATACCGCACATGTTTCTCTCGCGTTGTGAATTAGACAAGCCTTAAACGCAACGAATTGAACCCTGTCGTTTGACGCCGAAGGACCGTCGAATGAAGACGACTAACGAATCAATTCTAATGCTATCTTACCAGCAATCCGAAGGACTGAAAAAACTTTGTCTCTCGCAAGAAAAGTTTCAAACCAATGAAGACTGATCGCGGAATGGTCGTCGTGTTTTTGCTATGGTGTGCACCATGCGAGAAGGAGACATGAACTACTTATAATCTTGGGCTTTGCGTTGAACGGATCTCCTTGACATCAAAGACTATTCCGTGAATTGCTGCGTCGGCACCGATCTCGGCAATGCCATGCTTTATAGACACGCCGGTGTTCCATTAAAGCCCTTGCCATATTTCGACAGCCTGCCAAAGACCGGAATCTCTGCCTGCCTAAACGTAGCATTCTGGCGGGGTGTTTTCCCTGGCCGAGCTTCCTGATGCAACTGGGGGCAACAGTAGCCTTCCAAGGCTTCAACATCGGATGTAACGGATCGATTCATCGGTAGAGAAACGAAACAGAGAACAGTTTTAGCGTTTCATAAAAACTGCTTACACCATAAGCCGCTTCGTCAGCCGTTTGTACATCCCAGACTCTCCATGAGTCAAACTTTCGAACGGCGACAGCATGAATATAAAACGTCACTGCGTCGCTTACAAATCCAAACGTATTTATGTTTTGTTCAGTACATCATCGAGAATAAAGGGCTGCGGAAATGGCTCATCTAACTGCTCAAGTAACTCACGATAGATATCGATGATCTCGACGATATCTTCCTGGGTCATCGCATCCTCACGAAGTACTTCTGAGTCATCGAGTACTTTACGCCATGCTTTAAACGCCTCCTCAAACGCCTGCTTCGCCGGCTGTAGACGCGCTTCTTCATAATCCTTTTCAGCACGCCAGGTTGCCTCACGGGCCTGCAATGCCAAGTCTGTGACACTCATCTCGCACGTGGCGCGCCAGTAATCAAAATTCACGATATCCCGATAACGATTGATAATGTCAGCAGTTTCAGCAGCCTCTACATGCTCCTCAGCGAGACGTTTTGCCTTGGCACGAATCTCCTGAGGTGCACTCTGGGCAACGATGCTCCATGTAACATTCATTTCCCGTTTCGCATCAGCAACCAGCTGTTGCTCCTCTTCTGTTCGGTTGAGAGGAGGCACTTGCAAGGCCGCCTTCTGACTCTCACTTAAAGCACTCTCTCGATCATTTTCCATTTCGGAAAATTTCCCGGGGAGCAGCTCTTCCAGCTGTTTTGCCAAGCGTTCTGCTCGAGCCAACTCAGTCTCCCTTAAGCCCAGCCGAATCGGCACATCCCAACTTGTAGGAATCTGCCTGACAGCGAACCTTCGCATTTCCTCAGTTGCCAATTCCCAACCATCACGAGCTTTATCGTCAAACACACCATCTGATTCAAGCGCTCTTGCGTAATTGATAGCTGTCATCATCGGCTCTGAATGAAAGATCAACGGTGTTGTTTTAAGTGGTGCACCTGAATCAACAAGTTTTTGAGCAGCAAGATACTTCTCACGTCCAACCAACCAGTTGTCACGTTCGATAAGAGTTCTGCCGGGGCGATCTCTCTCGTGGAAGTCATCATCTGCCTTGAAAAGCCGACGGAACTGAACCTTCTCGTCCGCACGACCAATTTTCTGACCGATGAACCACCCCATTCGCCCAAGTAGCCGCGGCTCACGTGTATTAAAGAAAACCCCCTGTCTCAAAAACTCAATGCCTTTCATTACCCAGGAATAACGGTCATGGTAATCATCAAATTGAACCGAAATGTTGTACGAGAGATTATGAGCTTGAAAATCCCAGACTGAGTAGAAATTTGGCTGAAGCTTTGTCATTTGCTCCAAAACAGCAGAAAGATTTGTCCAGTCTTCCACTTTCTTATAAAAGTTCGCTCGATCCCAGAGCAGTGTCACTGCAATATTCTTCAGACCAAGCGTTGCTAAACGCATCGTTTCACTGGTCGGATCAATTTCACCGAGATCAGCCTGCGATAGTTGCGCCTCTGTTCTTAATCTTGCTAGATAACCACCCGGAGAGGATGAATCTCTCGGCTGACTTAGCCCAGAGAGCGGAACTAGAAGAACTGCAATAAGCACAAGAGTTACGAGCGTTTCAGGCCGTAATCCGAGCCAAGCACTTTTATCTTGATGATTTGACTGCGTGGAAATACCACTACTTCTTGAAGTCATGATGCCACCTCACGAGCTTTGAGGCTGAATGCCCCTGCAATAAAAAATGCCACAAGATAACCCAGTGTTTCGAAAGCGTGCTGACCAATCAAATTCAAAGGAATGTCAAAGCCGCTCGCCACGAAATCACTCGTCCCTAATTCCGATAGAGATGGAAATAAGTATGCAGCAAGCCGCATTGGCGCGAGCAGAAACGTATCCACAGTTTTCATTGCTGCCACAAAGGGCGTTTGCTCTAGTTCAACCACTATGCTTGCCTGAGTAACAATCCTGTACAGTGATTCTATGGGGCCACCTCCCGGCACATCAAAGTTATTGCCCGTCAATTGAGCATCAAAAAGCCCCTCGATAAAACCACGGAATTGACCGACCATAATAACCGACAATGTTGCCAGCAAGGCAACAGGCCCAGCCAAAAACGTACTGAACATAACGCCGATTGCTGCAACCAGCAGCATTGCAAACCAAATCCCTAAGCAACTTTTTGCATAGTTCAGAACAAACGAACCATTGCCACTGCGGAGATAGAAATCAGCTTGAGCGACGCCATAATACTGTGCTGGCTCAAGGCATTGCAGCACTACTTCGACTCTCCCGTCAGAAACAATGTCGCCAAACAAATCAACGTTTCGCGTTCCTCCGTCTGCCGAAGTTGCTACCAATGTTCTAGGGATCAGGAGGGAGTCAATGGTGAACTCTTTTGCTGTGAAATAGATAGGGTCGCTCTGCAACCCACTCGAAGGATTCCGTACTCGAACGCTTCCAGCAATACCCTTCTCGATATCGCCTTTGTATGTGCGAAACACTCTCACAATCATTTCAAGCGGTAAGCCTTGTGGAAACTCTGATGCTGCAATTCCATCAAATGTCCAAATTGCAGCTGCGAGAGACCCGCCCTCAATATATTGGCGGTAGGACCATTCTGCGCCAACGCTTATTCCCTTATCACTAGGGCGTCCTTCACGGTCAAGGAACCGTAACGTACCCCGCAAAGGTCTTCGCGCTTCAAGCATTCCTTCAACAGGCCCAACTTCATAACGAGCAGTTTCACCAGCACCGCTTATCCGTCGAATAATGTGCCTATGGCCTCGGGTCGTATCTGTTGCACCATTACCATTGGCGTCCAGTTCCACCCGATGCCGATGCCCACGATCCAGGCTTGTACGGCCCTCTGAGCCCGTCACGCGGCCATCCTCAAGCAGATTCTCGAGAAGATCTGCTCCAGACACTTGATGGCGATGACTGACGCTGCGTACGACAAAGCCCCATCCGATGCCTCCCATGATTATAAGTAGTACTGTTCCGACAATAGAAAACCCAAGAATTCGCCCAAACACGATTTCACCAGTACGAACCGGCTTGGTGGTCACCGTCTGGATCGCTTTCGCCTTAACATCGGCAGGAAGACTAAAAACAGAAAGCACCAGCACTACAAGACACACCAATAGATTTGTTGCTGAGAGAATAAAGCCTAGATAAAGCTTTCCTGGGTTTACGCTTTGCGGATCTAAGAACCACCCCGCAAACAAAACAATTACTGCGAAAAGACCAAGGACAATCAGGACGTTTCGGCGAAGCGACTCTTGGATTGCCAGACGCGCTAAAGCCCAAACACGTCGCGTCGACATGCCAAGAAGATCCGTCACACCCGCCAACACACCACGATATACCCGATCCCCGGCCGCCAGTGGACCGGAAACTGCGGAAAGTGATACCCACGCCAACAAAGATGCGAAGACCGCCACTAAAAAAGCAATCAGCGCATACGACGCAAGTGCCGGGCCAACCCAAGTAAGAAATGCTGGTATTTCCTGTTCGAGAACCATCGATTTTATCGCTTATTTGTAAATCAGGTAAAAAGTTGCTTATAGATTACGATCGTCACATGGTGGCGTTGTTTGTTGCCCGAAACGACTCCGACGCACATACTTGTGCATCGTGAGTAGGCCTGCCACTCCAAACCATTACTCCTTGCGTGCCCTCCGACCTGGCCTCGACTCAGTATCCTGAACAATCTCCAGGAATAGATCCTCGAGCGTTGTTTTTGGACTACCGATCTCAACCTCAGTACCACCATGACGCTCAATAACAGCTCGTATTTCGTCATGGGCCTCTGCGGGAAGACCGGTTGATCTGATTTGGGTAATATCTGTTACTTTGAGGAGTTCATCCACACGGCCAAGTTCTTTAAGTTCTCCCTGATGCAAAACAGCAATTCGGTCACAAACATCTTCAACATCTGCCAGAAGATGTGAACACATAATGACTGTCTTGCCTCGCTCTTTCAGGTCGATGATCAGATCCTTCATTTCACGCGTACCGATCGGATCTAGTCCGCTTGTTGGCTCATCAAGAAGAACCAGGTCTGGATCGTTGATGAGTGCTTGAGCAACGCCGATGCGCCGAGTCATACCCTTTGAATACTCACGCAATTGTCTTTTCTTGTCACGCCCGAGCCCAACCATTTCGATAAGGGCATCTGCTCGACGTTTTCGTTCATCTGGCGGCATATCAAACAGCCGGCCGTAGAAGTCCAATGTTTCTTCAGCGTCAAGAAATTTATAAAGATAGGATTCTTCAGGGAGGTATCCGATACGGTCATTCTTCGAAACGTCTGTTGCGTCTTTACCAAAAATGACGGCCTCTCCAGACGTGGGAAATATAAGACCCAGCAAAAGTTTCATCGTTGTTGTCTTCCCGGAACCATTCGGTCCGAGCAAGCCAAATATTTCACCCTGGCGAATCTCAAGATCGAGAGGCTTCAGTGCAACTTTCTTACTCCGTCCCCAGAAGTCGCGATACGTCTTCGAAAGATTCCGAGCCTCTACGACCACTTCCGTTGACTGTACTGCCTGCTTTTCGGCCTGCTTTTCTGCCTGCTTTACCATATCAGCCACATCTCCATTCAATTGTCAGCAATGATTCTTTGACGGATCCAGAGTGCTCTGAGTAACCCCACTTCACCTACTCTTGTAACCCAAAACTGCTTGTTTGTTGAGGGGCAAGCGGTGTTCATAGGTATTTTCTACCATGAGCACACGATCTGTCTCCCATAAATGTAGGGATGACGTCGTACTTTTCGCAAGAAATATTGCTTTGGAAATATGGCTTTGAGAGAAAGCCTCTGGTGCGAGGCTGCCGACTTGGGGGATGGCGGGCAGCAATGATGGGGGGAGTGCAACTGGAATGAGAAAGATGGTGGAGCGATTGAAGGCGGCGGGGAATGTGAATGTAAAATGTACGGTGTTTGAAGGGGGGCATAAAAAGGGAGGCGAAGGAATGTTTAGTATTACGGTGGAGTTGGTGGATTGGATACTAGGGTTTAAGCTGCCGAAAACCACGGAGTGAAAACAAAACCAAATGTTTGATCGCCGTGGGCGCAAAGAAGTCGCGCAGGGCGGGACGGATATGGAAAAAAACAATCTGCTCGCGTTGGGTGCGAGCGGTTGTATGTAGGAAATATCAGATCAAGGGAATCGTAAGCCATGAACAAACAACACCCCATCCTGCGCTTCGTGATCCTCGCTCTGCTGGCGACGGCGCCCTTCTCCAGTGCGTAAGCGCAACAGCCCTCCAAAGAGCAACTGGCGCGAATACTCAAACGTTTTCCTGAAGCGGACACGGATAAGGACGGCACACTGACCACGGAGGAGATCCAACAGTTCCGCGAATCCAAGCTGGGGAATGCCCGCCCGGCCGCAGTGGCACAACCGCTGGTCATTTCCGATCACGTGACACTTGAGAAAGACATTGTTTATCTAATCGCGGGCGACTATGAAGTGGCGTTGGATATCGCCGAACCGAAGCGATTAACCAAACCGGTACCGGCTGTGGTACACATTCACGGCGGCGGGTTTTGGGGTAGGTCGAAAAGCGCGCATCACGCGGTACGTTACGCGGAGGCGGGATTTATTGGCGTGTCGATTAACTATCGACTGAGCGGTGTGGCCCCTTTCCCAGCAGCCGTGCAGGATTGCAAAGCGGCGATCCGACGGCTGCGAGCCAACGCGGAAAATACCAGATCGACGCAGACCACATCGGCGTTTGGGGCACCTCTACCGGCAGGCATCTGGCGGCGATTCTGGGGACGTCGGGTGGCGATCCCTACCTCGAAGGCTTTGGCGGCATGCCGACCAATACTTCACTCCGCAAGTACCTTGGGAAAGAGGTGACTTTCGAATTTTCGAGTGAGGTGCAGGCGGTGGTCGCTCACTTTGGCCCAACCGATTTTTTAAAGATGGGCGGGAATCATTCAGGGCCAACGTCAGCCGAGTCGCGTTTTCTCGGAGGCAAGATCACGGGAATCAAGGAACAGGTGCGTCGCGCGAATCCGATCACGAATGTAGACAAGGATGATCCGCCAATACTGCTTGTCCACGGCCGCAAAGACATGGGGGTAATTTTCAATCAATCCGAGTTGCTTTACGCGGCTTTGAAAAAGGCGGGCGCCGTGACGAAGCTCGTATCGGTCGCCAACGCGGGACACGGCTATCGCCCAACTCTGGAGGGCGCGGAGATCAAGCCCAGTAAAAATGAGATTGACGCGATGGAATTGACGTGGTTTCGGGAGTATTTGAGGTAGGCATTCTCTTTGGTAAGCAAAAGATGCATTACCAACCCCAAACCTTCTACTCAACTTGGTGCAAAGACCGGGGGGGCGAAACGCAGGCCTACTTTGACAGCGTCACGGAAGGGCGAAAAGGTTTTAAGGCAACCTGGTCAACCGACGGCGACAAGCTCAAGGTCGATATTGCAGCAATCAAGCTGCAATATCGCGAAACCCTTAACAAGGCAGGCGATACGGCCGCGGGAACCTGTTCTTCAGCGCTCACCAGAAGACTGATATTTAGAAGATTGATTCATACCAAGCACCTGCTTGTGAACCCTATTAACGACCTGCTGTGCAGCAAAAAGTTCTGCTTTGTGAAAATACTGTTGGTCAGGAACACCGCCCGGGCGATCAATAACTTCAGCAGCAAGTCTCTGCCATGATAATCCGCTCGAAATATTCCACGCAGCTGCCTGGGCAACTTTGAGTGGAATTTCACCACGACCAAACGCTTCCAGCAGGACCGCTAGGGCGGGGTCTTCTGAAAATGTCTCGAGAGCAGCCAATTGATAGGGAATCCGAGGTGATGGTTCACGCTTACCATACTCCAGACAGACTGTGGCAACTCTCACGACTTTTGTTTTTTCTGGTGGAACTGAAAACATGCCGCCGCCCATGCCGCCGCCGCCCATGCCGCCGCCCATGCCGCCACCCATGCCACCAGCTCCACCACCACCGAATTGAGCCAGAACAGGCCTACCGACAAAAGCGCTTGGCAGCCGTAGAGTCAGTGGCTGATCGGTTTTGTTATCCACAACAATCTGGGCAGAACGAGAGTCGTTAGGAATATATTTAACCTCGACAAGGCCTTCCTTCTCGGCATCAAGAATATTCCGGCTCACATCAATCGGAGACTGAACCGTGGAAACACCATCAGCCGCCCAGCACTGCGGCAAAAGAAAAATGGTGGAGCAAAGATATAAACTGAATCCAGCGATGTATGATCTCATACCAAACCTTCCCAGTCGTGAATGCCTGAAGGCCCAGAATGTGGGCAAAGATTTCTTTTTGCTTCGCCGTACAATATCTTTGTTCAGTCCGGGCAACTCTCTCTAGTATTGCTTCGGCTGATATCAAAGGGAAATGTGACCAAGTCGACCAAATGTATCGCTCAGGAAAAATACAGTATTATTGCTAGTTATTCTCAATTTAACGCTTGGAAAACTGCGTGCCACGACGTGCGCCGCGTAGACCGTATTTCTTTCGCTCCTTCATTCGACCATCACGAGTGAGGAACCCACCCTTACGAAGCGGTTCGGCTAACTCAGTATCGAAGTTTAAAAGAGAACGAGCGATACCAAGCCGACACGCACCAGCCTGCCCAGAAGCCCCTCCACCTGACGCGGTGATGTCGACATCGACTGTTTTTTCTTGGCCAACGTGCCCG
>JABAAH010000049.1 GCA_014238855.1 Planctomycetota bacterium | reverse complement strand
ATTCTCCGCCTGACCGATTCAACAGCCTTCTCTCCGGTATCGACACACGTGATTGAATGTCCTTCCTTAGCGAGTGTATATCGCACCAATTCAAGGAGGTCTTCTTCGTCATCTACAACAAGTATGTTGTGGCGAACCACTGAGTCGTTGCTGGACATATTTAAAGTACACAGGGTTTGTTTAATTTATTCTTCAACAACTTCAAATAATTTCTCTGGCTGCGAGCACTCGGATACAATTACGTGCTACTTCTTTTTTCCAATACGATAAATGAAGTACTTCCATTCACTACCAGCACGCTATCCTGCAGTAGTGTGGTCTACAAATAATGCAATAAATATATTTAGTTTGTGTGAGGTCTCGTCTGCTGAAAATACCTCTATGACAGCAACATATCGACATCTTCCGTTGTAAGGCCTGAAAGAATACCGGTATCGGCACTGATAATCGACGCTGCTAGCTCACGTTTTTGATCCTGAAGTGCAAGTATCTTTTCTTCAACTGTGTTTTGGGCGATAAGTCGATAGGCAAAAACAGGACGTGTCTGACCGATACGATGGGCACGGTCAATTGCCTGAGCCTCCACTGCTGGATTCCACCAAGGATCCAGAATATAAACGTAATCAGCCGCAGTCAGATTCAAGCCCTGTCCTCCTGCCTTGAGGCTCACAAGAAACAGCCGACACTCTGGATCTTCTTGGAACCTCTCAACACGGCTCTGTCTATCAGTAGTCTTCCCATCAAGATATTCATATGTCCGACCTTTTGCATCTAACTTTCGCCGAAGAATTGCAAGAAAACTTGTGAATTGACTGAATACGAGGACCTTGTGACCTTCATCAAGTACCTCATCAAGCTGCTCCAACAACGTATCTAATTTTGTAGATGGATCATCGATTCGAGATGCATCGATCAAGCCCGGGTGACAGGCTGCTTGACGAAGTCGTAACAAGGCTTCAAGAACTGCAATCCGACTACGACCAATTCCCTGCTGGCCGATCCGCGAAGTCAGTTCGTTACGATAATGTTGGCGTAGATCATCATATGCTTTTCTTTGTTGATCACCCAACTCACAGAACAACGTTTGCTCTGTTTTCTGTGGGAGGTCGGAGAGCACCTCTGATTTTGTTCTTCGAAGGAGGTAGGGGCGCACAGCCCTAGCGACAAGCTCTGAACCATTACCTCGACCACCGGCAAGAAACTTCTTTAAGCGACCAGCTGTCCCAAGTTGTCCTGGATTTAAAAATTCGAAAATACTCCACAACTCACCGATATGATTTTCAACTGGCGTACCCGTCAGAGCTAATCGCTGCCTCGCACCCAATAAGCGACACGCTTTTGCAGCCTGACTTGTTGCATTCTTTATTGATTGAGCCTCATCAAGAATGACATAGTCAAAATCAATTTTTCGATGCTGAATGATGTCACGACGAAGAGTCCCATACGTTGTAAGAACAAGGTCAAATTGATCAAGCGACTCTGTAGAATCCGTTCGCTCTTGACCAGTGTAGTTAAGCACTCGCAACTCCGGTGCAAAACGTTTTGCTTCCTCCATCCAATTGAATATCAAACTTTTTGGCACAATTACGAGTGAAGGTCGCCTAGCAACACCAGATTCTTGGACCACACGTCGCCTTCTTACAAGGAGCGCCAATACCTGAATTGTCTTGCCAAGGCCCATATCATCAGCAAGGCAACCTCCAAGGCCAAGTCGCTCTAAGAAGCTGAGCCATCCCAGGCCTTCTTTTTGATAATGTCGCAAACTGCCCTGGAATCCTTCTGGTTCATTTTCTGGCTCTGGCCTACCACCTGCAGCCAATTCGTCACGAATGACTGAGAAAGCATCATCGACCTGCGATTGAGGCATTCCAGCTATAAGTGCATCGAGTAAGGCTGCCTGCATGCGACCATATCGAAGACGCCCGTCTTTTTGCTGAGCAAGCGCCAGTAGCGGCTCTAGCTGCGTCGCAAAGTCGGCAGGCAAAATTCCGCGAGAACCGTCCTCGAGATCAACTGCTCGATCACCCCTTGCGAGAGCTGAGAGGAGTTCGGGCATATCTGCAGTTACACCACCAAAGTCAATTGATCCAGAAAGTTCAAACCAATCAATACCGCTATTCACATTCCAGGCAACATTACCAGCTGGCCGGTACCGTCGACCGGATACCTCAACTGCCCATCCAACACTCGCTAGCTGAGATACCGAAGCGTCCAGTCGTGAACGGGGAACCTCAACATGATGTGTGGGAATGTCATTTTCTTCAATGACACTTGCCTGTCCGGTTCGTACTGGAGAGAATCCAAAACGTGGAAGTGCGGTAAGCGCCATGCGCTCTGCTATTCTGTTTCTCCTAACAAGTCGCCGCCGTGCCGCATCGGCCGCACCACCTGCAGGATCATCCGCTGCTATCTGAATCCCACCGTAGTCAAACCAAATTTTCCCACCCAGCTGAACCTTAGGTTTACTTTTACGTGACTTACGCTTCGGCCTACCAAGTGATGCTTCTGGATCGATAAGCTCGTCCTGCTGGTCATCTTTTACATTTGGTGAATCATCTAAGACCAGTTTGGGTTGGGGCCGTCCTGACTCTACCTGCCATCCTGTCCATCCCGGCAGTTCTAATTTAGGTAAATCTGCTAATGAGGCGAGCTGCTCAATGAGGCCATCGATTTGTGATCCTGACAGTTCAATTGGACCTCGCCGATCAAATTGTTCCATCCAACCTCGAATAGCAGCAGGTTCATCGTTTTCCGAATATTCAGTTTGATGTTCTTCGGCGGCGGCATCAATCACAAGCCGGCACAAGCGATCATTAAGGACAATAAATCCTGCTCGCAGAATTAACCTTGGTGTTTGAAGGGACTGTCGCTCGCTACCTCGCACAAGAAGACCATGAAGACTCGCCTTCTTTGGACAGATTCGCTTCTCACTCTTCGAGATAAGATCATTTTCAAGACATGCTTCAAGGCCTGTATCGTCACCGGGTTCGACCCTTAAAGCGAATTCCCATGGTCGACCGGCATCCCAGACTAAAGGTACGACTGTTTCAGGTGAACGACGAGGTTCCGGCTGAAAAACTAATCTTCCTTCCGCACAAAGCATTGCAAGATCCTGCGATGCTGATTGTCGGCTCAGAAGAAACCGACTCATGGTCCGCTCTTCAAGAGTCTGACCCCCATGGTGTGTCTCGCCAGATGTTGTGCCAGCGAGATTCGCCAAAACTCGCCTTTCATCGGCATCAAAATGCCTGAATGAAATTGATTGAGGCCCAATAATGATTGGTTTGGGTTGACCATTCGGATTACCCGATTCATCAATCGGCATACGACATGGCTGCAATGCAACAAATCGACTATCTGCCGATGCCGCATCTAGTAGAAACATCAGGGTGCCAGTACTTTTTCGCAAGCCACTTAGGACAACACTGCTTGTGCGTAACGCTGGCTCAACCAACCGCCGACGGTTTTCGAGCTCGGTCGACCATGCTGGCTGTCGTACCTTTTTTTGAATTGATTGCTTCTCACCGAATGGACTCTGCTGCGGCTGGCTACCATTTTGCGGTGAACCTTGATGATCAGTCTCATCCCCCTGGCTCCCGTCAAACACAACTTTTTCTGATTCAAATTCCTCAGAATCTTCTGTGTCATCAGCAACAACATCGAGGGTCACTGGTGTTTGCTCTGCGATACCGCTAAGTAAACCACGTCGGTCTACTTCAAGTAGAACCGCTGCAACGAGTGCACATGGTTTGCCAGCTCGTCCATCAGGACTTGTACAACGACTTTCGAGAATCATACCGCCACGTCGATTTGCCGAGAGTTCGAGCAGAACCTCATGGCTTGTCCCATCATCACTTGAAAGTGTTGCCTGAACCTGACCGACACGAGGACAGCTTACTTTTTCTGGGATAAGCCCACGTGCTCTCTTGCGATCACGTGGATTAAAAAGATGAAAGAGACGCTGCTCCAGAGTGGTCATAGTATGTATCAGTTTTTAGCGAATGGATAAATATAAAATTAGCTGCAGCGAAACCGTATGGTGTCTCTCAAGCCAACCCTTAGTTGTACCCCAATTCACTCAAAAACACAGGCGGAAAATATTCAAAGAATTCTCTTAGTGTCTTTATAATTGTCATCTAAACTGATTACTTTTTTTGTACTGTCGCAATAAATTCAAGAACGTTTTCAACCGGAGTCTCTGGTAGTATGCCATGTCCAAGATTCATGATGTGTCCGGGTCGCCCTGCGACACTTTTTAGAATCTCTTCTGTCCGACGTCGGACAACGTCAGGAGTCGTGTGCAATACCGCAGGGTCAAGATTGCCCTGCACGCCGCGATGAAAGCCCACTTGCCGCCAGGCTTCATCTAATTCAATTCGCCAATCGATACCCATTACTGTTCCACCAGCTTCTGCGGCGAGTGGCAGGAGCGCTGGATTGCCAGCGGCAAAGTGAATGACTGGTCCGCGACCAATGACTGATTCCAAGACCGTTCGGCTGTGTGGTAAGACATACTCACGATATTGGCTTGGCGAGAGACATCCTACCCAACTATCAAAAACCTGCACTGCATTCGCACCAGCATCAAATTGAGCCTGAAGATATCTTCCAACCGTTCTAGCAAGTCTCCCCATAAGTTCATGCCACGCATCAGGGTCAGTCAACATAAATCGTTTTGTATGTAACCAAGTCCGACTTGTGCCACCTTCGATAGCATATCCTGCCAAAGTAAATGGTGCCCCCGCAAACCCAATGACAGGCAGTTCTTTTTGAAGGCCAGAACGCGTGGCTCGGACTGTTTCAAAAACAAAGCTGAGTGGATCAACATCAACCAGTTCATGAAACCGATCAAGGTCTATCCGGTTCCGAAGTGGATTATGAATGACCGGACCCTCGCCTGCAGCAAATTCTAAGTCGAGTCCCATTGGCTGTAGAATTGGCAACAAGTCACTAAAAATAATTGCGGCATCGACACCCAGCCGATCAACTGTTGCTAACATCACTTCAGCCGAAAGTGTTGGATTTTTACAAAGTTCCAAGAATGTTACCTTACTGCGAATTGCCTGATATTCGGGTAGATAACGACCTGCCTGCCTCATCAGCCAAACTGGTGGACGAGCGACCGATTCACAACGACAAGCCCTCATAAAAAGAGAGTCTTCAACGCTGCCTGTGGGTGGTCTTTTTTTTTCTGAAACTTTGCTGTCGGGATTCATAACTCTAATTATAGTAAGTAAGGGGTAAGATTTGTTGACTCAAAAATACCGTATTCTTGAGTACAATAAGAAAATTCCTTCGGTGAAATAGTTAAATAGTCTGATTCAGTTGAAAAATTGCGTAGTTCGTGCATTGCTACTCCCTATTGATATTGCTTCAGCTCCATTCTGATGGCGTGCTCTGTCTAGAATAGTAAAAACTAGAATAGTAAAAATTGTTGTGAGCAACTGGTTTCAAGTGGCTTCTAATGGCTGATTTTATCTCACGAATTTCCGTTGTCTGTTTCGCTGCCAGCTATGGTGTTGCTCTCATATTTGAAGCAAGTCGCCTTTGGTTTAGGTCTGGTGTGCGTGGCATCACGATGATCGGTTTTGTAACTGCGGGATTGTTCGCTCACAGCCTTTATCTGATCTGGCGTTCGACGACACTTCCTTCCATGCCATTATCGAGTGCCTTTGATTGGTACCTACTAGCCGCTTGGCTTTTAGCGGCGGGATCTCTTTGGATGACACTCTCGAATCCAAGAACACCGGTTGGTCTTTTTGTCCTCCCTATTGTGCTAGCTCTCATCGGAGCTGCTGAGCTTTCAAGCCGTGAACCATTTCCACAAAGTCCTGCAACACAAATTTGGGGTGTTATTCACGGGAGCTTCAATCTTGTTATGAGTGTCGCTATTGTCCTTGGTGGTTTAGCCGGCGGGATGTGGCTGATACAAGCTGGACGGCTTGCTCGAAAACAAGCACCTATTCAAGGATTTCGAATGCCAAGCTTAGAGAAGCTTTCTATTTGGTCGTCGAGGATGACAGTGATCGCTGCCACATCTGGAAGTTTCGGCTTTTTGTCCGGAATCATTTTGAATATCGTTAATCAGCAACGTGGTTTGATAGGAAGCGTGCCTTGGACTGACCCTGTGGTCCTTCGAATGGGTGCACTGGTCGCATGGCTAATAGTCGTCGCTGCTACAGCACGAACGATGCGACAACACGCAATTGGCCGGAGAGTTACTGCCGTTTTGTCACTCGTCAGTTTTACAATGCTTACGCTATCAATTTTATGGGGTGTACTTGGAAACACGCAGCATGGCCTTGCCCCAACACAAGAGAGTGCTTTTCTTTCAGCTGGTCTTGTTGAGGACGCTTCATGAGCCTCACTTTTGCCGGTGGAAATCACCGGACAGTACCTATTGAACTACGTGAAAAACTTGCTTTCTCATCAGAGCAAGCCACCCAGGCTCTCGCTCGCTTCCAACAGCAGTTTCCAGGAAGCGAGGCTGTTCTTTTGTCGACGTGCAACAGAATAGAACTCTACGCTGCCGATGGGGAACGGGGCGGACCGCCGCCACCGGATGAATTGGCGATATTTCTCGCTGAATGCAGAGGTGTTGATCCTTCACATGTCGGCAGAGCACTCGGGGGTGAACAAGGAACGGCTGCTGTGAAGCATCTTTTTTGTGTTGCTGCCGGACTCGACAGCATGGTACTCGGTGAACCACAAATCGTTGCGCAAGTAAAACAAGCATGGCAGTTAGCTCAGCAAAGTGGCACGACTGGACCTCTTACGGGTGAACTTTTTCAGGCTGCTTTAAGAGCAGCAAAACGTGTGACCAATGAAACGGTAGTGGGACGGGAACGCCTCTCAATTCCAAGCATTGCAGTGGCTGATTTTGCAAGTGGTGTTTTCGAAAGGTTTGATGACAAACGCGTGCTCCTTATTGGAGCAGGAAAGATGGCCGCCGAAACACTTCGTTATCTCGGTGATGCTGGTGCGCGGAATATTCGAATAATCAATCGTTCTATCGAGCGAGCTCACGAATTAGCTGAACGACTTGGTGCACATACTGGGAATTACAATGACTTGTCTCATGAACTTATTGAGGCTGATCTTGTTGTGAGTACAACTGGCGCTACAGAACCTGTTGTGTCGCTCAGTCTCTACCAAGAAATCGAGAGGCAGCGACAGGGACGTCCTCTTGTCATTCTTGATCTTGCAGTCCCCCGTGACTTCGATTCACGAATCGGTGGAAGGCCAGGAGTGTGGCTCTACTCGATTGATGATCTTAGCCAAGCATGTGATTCAAATCGTCGTAGACGCCAAAAAGAACTGCCCGCTGCACTGACAATTGTTGAAGAAGAAACACGTCGATTTATGGGTGAACTTCATCACCGCTCAACGGTACCGGTCATTGAACAACTCCGTGCTGGATGGAATGAAACAGGTGAAGTAGAACTTCATCGACTATTTCATAAACTCCCAGAGCTTGATGAAAATAGTCAGCAGGAAATTCGCCAAGCATTCGAAAGGTACGCAGCCAAAATGCTGCACCCTCCAATGGTTTCCCTTCGAAGTGAAAGTAAAGCTGGTCCACCTCACAGGCTCTTAGAAGCACTGAGAAGATTATTCGATTTAAAAGAGTAATTCACTCAAAGATAATTTAACGAGCTATGCATCTTTAAATCATGACTCAGTAAATCGCTCGACGCTTTCCCGGATTTGTAGTGCTGGCTCTAATTCAGGCAACTCGCATTCTTTCTTGGTTATCAAAGAAAGCAGTGCTTTGGCCGCTGCAACACCCATTTCATGAGAGGGTTGCCGTACAGTCGTGAGTGGTGGCGGCATCAGGGCCGCTTCCTCTTGGTCATCACACCCAATAATTGAAATATCTTCCGGAACACGAATGCCGCGTCTATAAAGTGCCAACCTCGCACCAAAGGCAACCATATCATTTGCTGCCACGATCGCACTAAAACAAATACCCTGATCAAGCAAATAATTGACGGCTTTGAGTCCAGCATATCCACTAAAGTCTCCATGATAAACAAGTTCTTCAGATTGACTGATTCCAGCCTCTCTTAAAGCTTGCAGATAACCAGTAAACCGATCTTGGGCATCAGGATGATTCTCTTTTCCATGGATAAATACAATCCGTGAATGCTGCTCCTGAAGAAGATATTTTGTTGACAAATAACCGATCTGTTTATTATCAACGGCAATACACTGCCCTTCGAGACCATGAATATTTCTCGCGACAACAATAAGCGGCACCTGGTTCTTGTATTCCACAAGTGTTGACGCACTTATTCTCCCACCCACTACCAGTAAACCATCCACCTTCCGTGAGAGAAGAGCTTCTATGGAAGCAACCTCTTTGGTGTGTTCCCAACCTCCGTCAACAAAAAGTGGTGTGTACCCAGAGTCTGCTAAGCCCTCAATGGCCCCTTGTGCAATTGAGTCATAGAAATGGCCGCCCATGTTCTGAGTGAGAATGCCAAGCGTCATGGATCGGCCGCTGGCTAAACCTTGTGCAAAAATATTTGGCTTATAGCCAAGGTCATTGATAGCCTTTTCAACAGCTGCTCGCTTGTGATCATGGACGACTGCACTACTATTCAAAACTCTCGATACAGTACTCTTCGAAACATGGGCGCGTTTTGCAATATCATCAATTGTGATACCGTCTCTCGCTGAAACTGATTGTGGCTTGCTATCAGTCATCCGACATCCTCTCGATCACAACTCCCAAAGAAGCCCGTCCGAGATAATGCTGATTTTCTTCCGGATGTCACCGAGTAATGAGCTTTCATATACTCAACCTAGTCCACTGTGTTCACGGTAGATGTCTGGCCATAACTTAATGCAAGAAGTGCATAGCTCGTTACCAAATTAGCATCTCCCTCAAGCCACCGAGGATTATCATTCACCCACGATCCGTTAGATTGTTGCGTACTAAGAATGACAGTTGTGAGGTCTTTTCGCCATTCATGTGACACACCATCAGCATCTACGAATTCATCGTTACCCAAGGCGTCAAGCGCCTTGGCAGCAGTGTGTAAATAGTAATACAGACCAGCTTCTCCCATACCTGGATTCTCTTTGAATGTGTAGTTCCGCCGCAGCCAGTTCATTGCAGCAAGAACTCGTGGATCCTCTGATGAGACGCCGGCGTAGATCATGCTCTTAAGCCCTGCGTATGTCATTGATCCGTAGCTTCGCAGACCACCCGTTGCTGTTTTGCCGGCCTGACTTTCACCACCATTTGCTGGCGTATAATAAAAGCCTCCATCAGGATTTTTAGTTGCAAATGGCAGCGTATTGTGAACACCTTCTAGATTTTGTGATCGCGATACAAAAATTAATGCCCGCTGAATGGCAGCATTATCGGAACCTGTACCAATCCCCTGCAGCGCGTCAATAAGAAATGCCGTATTCGATAAATCTGGACGCTCATGCCGACCGTATCCTGCACCACCATACTCAGGATCAGCAGGAACATTACCCTCGCTTTCATCCCATTGAATTGCTTTAAGGAACTGCTCAGCTTTATGTATGACCTCCTGATATTGTCCAGAGGCATTACATGCATGGAGAGCAAGTATGGCAATTGATGTTTCATAATTAGCAACAGCCGATTCCTCCTGATAAATTCCACCATCAGTTTGTTGAAACGTAAGAATATATTTAATACCCCGCTCCACCATTGGATCACGAGTAGGCGTTCCATTTTGAACGAGTGCCTTGACTACAAGTGCTGTAATTGCCGGACCACTCTGAGGTGAGAAACTTCCATCCGGCTGTTGGCCATAATCCCTCAAAAAAGAGGATGCTTTTGTAATAGCATTTTTAATTTCCTGTGGTGTTGTCACCGTAGAGGTTTGTCCAACAGCAACACAGGAAAAGGATGAGAAGAAAAGAGTAATAAAAAACAATCGGTAAGAAACCATGGGTGTTCTCACATGTCCCGTTGCGCACACAAAATATTTATTGCCTTCGCCCTTCGTTAGAAAAAGCATTCCTTTAGCTTATCCTACAGCGAACAATATGTTGAGCAAAACTGGCATGCGTCAACACTTCACTCATACCGGGGCAGACGGCATTGCTCGTGGATACGGCGGAATCTCACAGGGTGGAAGATCGATGCAATACTCATTTTCCCACTCACTGCGCTCAGCGTTATCGGCATAATAGGTCAGCCAAATCAATGACTCGGCAACCGCTTCGGGATACCAATCATCGGCAGAAAATTCAGGTGCTCTACCAGCAACACTGCAATCCCAGTGAAAATAATTATCTGGTAGATCAACACGTTTGACAGGCGTTGGGAGAATTTCTCTACGAATGAGATTATAGAGTTCACGATCTGAGAGATGGTCAGTAAAGTCAAGTACAACACGACCCTCGTAGAGTCTCTCAATCACTACCCACAACTCTTCACGTAGCTGTTCCTCACTCAAGTTACAGACTGGCTCCAATATAATTGATGGATTGAACCAACGACCTACGGGTAAAACTGGTGCTTGTTCCCAAGCCAACATGGATTCCAGATAACGATTTTCTACTTCCGTGGGCATTTCAAAAAAATCGATATCACAAAAAGTATCATTCTCAAAAAATGGTTCAATGGCATCGCGCAATGCTGCATTCTGCAGCAGGCATGACACTTCTTCAGGAGTCGGTGTATTTGTGAAATTCATGATGCAACCTTTACGAAGGCGGCGATTCAAATAAGTATTTGGATAAAATTCATAAACGGGTAGTTTCCGTACTTCCGACATTACCAACGTGATTCGTTGACGCAACGAATTGAGAAGTAATTTTTCCTAAAAAATTGCTCTGTGTTTCGGCACGACCGTTACGACATGACAAGTCTTCGCCGGTCTATAAAATCAGCATATTTCGCCGACGTTACCAAGAGTGTGTGTCCGTCACCGGGTGCTGCCGTTTTGGGCAGTATATGTGGAATACGGGATACTTTTAGGTATTCCGCTGGTCACACGCCGTTGCCTCGAGAGCAGCGATTTTGCTCAATCGCCGTTCGTGACGTCCACCTTCAAAATCCGTATTAAGCCAGATTTCTGCCATTTTCTCTTGCTGTTCTGCACCTACCATTTCTGCAGCCAGACAAAGAACATTCAGGTCGTTGTGCCGTCGGCTCATTTCAGCCGCAACCTCATCATGGCACGTCGCAGCGCGAATACCTGGGATTTTATTAGCTGCAATGGCCATGCCTACACCAGTACAGCAAAGTAAAATGCCTCTGTCGGCTGATCCATCAGCAACCTGCCGAGAAACATTGGCCGCGACATCTGGATAATCAACTGCTGTCTCATCATGGCTGCCACAGTCAGTGACAGAATGACCATGACGTTCCAAGAATCCGATCAGACGACGGCGGGCATCAACACCTCGATGATCGCTTCCGATCGCTATTTTCATTCATTCAATCCAGGCTGCAGGCCATGGCTCCCGCACGTAAAACAAAACTGTAATTGCACACATGACTACGTGGAATCCACTACTTGATACGTGATGAACTACCAAGATCTAGTATATCGATTCGAGCGTCAAGATGCTCACGGATTTGTTGAGCACACTGGTTATAGGCTTTCTGTGTACCTCCAAATGGGTCTAACACGTCTTGATTTCTAGGTGAAAGCATGTGCACTCGGTCAGAAAAACTTGGAAACTGAGCGAGAATTGCAGATCGATGAGCAGCTGTCATCGTCCAGACGATTTCAGACTCCTGAAGTAATTTTTCAGTGAGTGGTTGGCTCGTGTGACCATGTAAATCAATTTCTATTTGCTGCATTGCATGAATGGCTTTATCGCTCGCCTGGCTACCTCCCCAAGCAGAGATACCTGCGCTTTGGACTTCAACACCGTATTTTGGGATTTCATTTATTGAGCAATGTAATCTTTGAGCGACGTATTTTCGAAGCAATGCCTCAGCCATGGGACTACGACAGGTGTTTCCTGTACAGATAAAAAGGACTTTCAATCTCGCAAAACGTTGAAGATCTTCATGACTCAAGGTAGTGCCACGAATCACACGATAGCCGGTATCACAGATCTCAATTGTTGAAACTGGTTCATGAATCGGCTGTATACCATCATCTATAAACAGCATTGACTTGTCATGCTCTCTACAACGACTCATGAGATCCATGACTGTAGTAGGAGGCTCTGAATTACCACCACATTCTGCGAGCACGACTGGGCCGGCAAAAAGTCGCATGCAGTCCTGCAATATTCTATGGCGAGGTGCCCGCAATCGAATTCTGTCATCACATAAGACATGCGGTTGAGTAGACACCGGTAGTTGCTGCACTAAACCATCTGGATGATTATCGGCTAATACCATTGCTAAGGGGCCTGGCCAACATTGTCTGGCAAACCGTAGTGCAAGTGGTCGCATATCCGGAACCCAGTCAGTTGCTTCATCACAACTTTTGATAGCAATCGTTAATCTGGGCTCATTTTGATAATCGTCGGCTAAAGCACACGCTCTCTCAACAGCTGCCCTACAGGTAGCAGCAGCAACAAAGCAATAGTTTGATTCAGTCGGAAGCCCGACAATGCTTCCTTCAGCAAGCGATTGTACGACGCGATGTACCACATCACGTATATCTTCAGACTCCTTTAAATTGATCACAGTCGATGGCATATTTTCATCATGAGTCATGTGGACCCGTAGCCTCTGAGCAAATCCTCATTTACTCCGTAAACACTCATGTTGAGTGTGGAGGCTACATCGATCAGTTAAGCATCGCAGACTGGGTAAGCAAACTTCAACCGTTGTCCTGTGGAATGGGTTCTTTTTCGCCAGAAAATAACCCGTAGTTTTCAACAAAAGAGACTTTTCACCTTGTGGAGGACAGAGTTGCTTCGGTATTTCTCAGCGACCTGATAAATCGGTCTCTCGTTCACCGGGATTGATTGATCAAGACGCTGATTGACTAATTGATTGAGCCGAATCACCTATGACGAACACTCGTATATTCAAAAATTGCATCGTCGGAGCTTCTCAACTCTCCACGTTTGTGGAGAGTTTCCGTCTATTCTGTATGACCGGCTTGGTTGGAGTGCTCCTCATTTCAAACGATGCTTTTGCTCAATCCAAATCTATTGAACCGCTTCCATCGACTGTTCCTACAACTTCAGAACAAGACGAACGCATTGTTGAGGTTCGGATTGAAGGAAATGAAACCGTTGAGATCTCAAAACTACCGCAACTCAATACTCGAGCTGGACAAATTTTTGATCCAGGAGCCATCGAGGAAGATGTTCGCACGCTTCATCGAACACGAAAATTCATTGACGTCTTGCCAAAATATGTGCGGGTGCGTCAGGGGGTTGTGGTCGTGTTTACCGTGGTCGAACGTCCGACACTACGCTACGTAAAGTTCGCCGGAAACCAACGCATAACGACACGAACACTACGCAAAAAGGCTGAAATTGACGTTGGTGATTCCATTGATACCTATGGCGTTGAGGAAGCCCGTCGTAAACTTGAGAGTTATTACCATGAAAAAGGTTATGACACGGCCCGCGTAACAACAGTTGAAGGAACCAAATCGAGTGATAAGGGAGCAGTCTTTCTCATCGATGAAGGCCGCAGTCGAAAATCTTTTTGGACCACTTTTGTCGGTAACAGTATTGCCAGCGATGCTCGACTTCTCACACAAATCAAATCGAAGCCTGGTTTTTTCTGGTTCTTAGGTGGCGACGTTGACCACGAGAAAATTGATGCCGACGTTGATACTCTTACCGCTTATTACCGAAGCCTTGGTTTTTTCCAGGCACGCGTTGGCCGCGAAGTTCAGGTTATTCATGGCCTTGGACGGGACTGGGCGCTGCTTACATTTGTCATTAATGAAGGGCCTCGCTACAAGGTTCGAAATGTGTCATTCCTTGGTAATAGCCGTTTTAAGGGAGAATTTCTTGAACGCGATCTCAAACTTAAAAGTGGAGAGTTCTTTCACCAAGGCAATATGAATACTGACTTGAGTCTTATTCGTGATATCTATGGTGGTCGTGGCTTTGTGTTTGCTGATATACAAGCCGACCCTCGATTCCTTGAAGAACCTGGTGAACTTGACTTGGTGTACAAAGTTGCTGAGGGGCAGCGATATCGAGTTGGACAAATCAACGTTCGTATCGGTGGAGAAAACCCTCACACTCGTCATAGCGTCATATTGAATCGGTTGTCTCTACGACCTGGTGATATTCTTGACATCCGAAAACTACGGTCTGACGAACGACGGATTGCCTCAAGTGGTCTTTTCCTCAATGAACCTGCACGAGGCGAGGGGCCACGAATCGTGTTTAGTAAACCTGATCCATCACGTGAATTAATCGCTCGTGATCCAAGTCAAAAAGGATTTCGAGGTCAGAGTCCAGATAAAGGAGAAGCGGTTCTTGACCTTGTGCTTCACGGTGAGTTG
Organism: Planctomycetota bacterium; assembly: GCA_014238855.1. Classification (GTDB taxonomy): domain Bacteria; phylum Planctomycetota; class Planctomycetia; order Pirellulales; family UBA1268; genus UBA1268. Next base: position 3,760 of record JABAAH010000049.1, on the reverse strand, counting down.
GCGCCGTCACCAACCGAGCAAGAGTCTGCAAAAAATGATCAAGAATCCAACGAAGAAGTCAAAAATTCAACCCCGTCGGATATTCTTGGTGAACAGCCACAATGGCGAGGACAGAGTCCGGCATATGGCTACCAACCACCAGCCACCACGACGCCGGCAACCGCTACGAGTCCCCCGCCATACAGACAGTCCGTAACTCAGCAGACTCCTCCTACAACCCAGCCATATGTTCCCAGTCCATCGACGGCCCAAAGTCCGAATGCTGCCGCCTGGGGTGGCTCTGCAATAGGAGCAACAAGTCCAGGTGCCATTGACTATGGTCGAATTCCTCCTGCGAATACAGCACCGACTCAAAGAGTAACCCAGCAACCTGTCGGACAGCCCCAACCTGCTGGACAGCCCCAACCCGTCATGGGTGCACCAACTTCAGCACCCTCTGGCTATGCTCAATCAGGTTTTGGACAACCTGGTTTTTCAGATCCCTCTGGATTTAACCCACTTCCAAATGTCCCAGGAATGGGTCAACCAGGAATGCCACCGCAAGGCTTTACGCAACCTCCAGTCCAAGTGTTTCCCGGTAATGAACCGTATGTCGTCGTTGATGTGAATGCAGAAGAAACGCAGACCGGTCGACTCATGATCGGGGCGGGGGTCAACTCAAATGCAGGCTTGGTTGGCAATATTGTTGTTGATGAACAGAACTTTGATATCACGCGGCTTCCAACAAGTTGGGATGACATCCGAAATGGGACTGCCTTTCGTGGTGCAGGCCAGAGATTTCGACTCGAGGCAGCACCTGGTACTGAATTGCAACGATACACCGCAACGTTCCAAGAACCTTATCTTTTTGATACTCGCGTTGGCCTTTCAACCAGTGCCTCATATTTCACTCGCTATTTCTACGATTGGGCCGAGGGTCGTGTAGGGGGCCGTGTTGGTCTTGGGTATCAGTTCGTCTTTGCCCCCGATTTCTCAGTCAATACTGGGTTTCGCGGTGAAAGTGTTGATATCTTTAATCCACGTGTTCCGGGTGTTCCAGATATCGACAAGATGAATGGGAAAAATTCCGTCTACGGCTTTAGTGGTGGACTTATACACGATACTCGTGACAGCCCATTCCTTCCAACAGAGGGTCATCTCGCAACCGTTGAATTTGAACAGGTGATTGGAACGTTTATTTACCCGAGAGGTGTTTTTGAAGCTCGTCAATACTTCCTTCTCAACCAACGCCCGGACGGTTCAGGACGACATGTCTTGTCATTGGGTACCGTTTTAGGATTCTCTGGACCAGACACCCCATCGTATGACAACTTTTATGCTGGTGGTTACAATACATTACGAGGCTTTGTATTTCGGGGTGCAAGCCCTCGGCAACAAAGTACAACCAATCCGGGACAAGAGGCTATTGTTGGTGGTCCATTTGAATGGTTAAACACTGTTGAATATATGTTTCCGATTACAGCTGATGATTCACTGCGTGGTGTTGTCTTTACTGACTTCGGTACCGTTGAATCCAACGTCACAATTAAAAACATGCGAGTCGCTCCTGGATTCGGCCTCCGAATCACCATGCCGGCACTCGGACCCGCTCCGATTGCACTCGATTTTGCAGTGCCTGTCTCATACGCCGACTTTGACAGCCAGCAACTCTTCAGCTTTTTTGTTGGGTTTGCACGATAGCAACTCTGTCAATCAGTTGTTGCCTACCGTCACCGACTTTGCGACCGCAGAACCTGCCACAAAACCACTCGACCACGCCCACTGAAAATTAAAACCACCAATGCGTCCGTCTACATCAAGGACTTCGCCCGCTAAATACAGACCGGGGCACTTTCTACTTTCCATGGTCTCAAGTTGAATCTCCTCAAGAGGAACACCACCGGCCGTTGCCTCTGCTACAGCAAAACCTCGATCACCTTGTACCGGCAAAGGTGTCGCTGTCACGCTTTGCACCAGTTTTTTTCGAATGCTTCTGGTCAAGTCTCCGGCGTCTGGCGCACCAGACTCGATACACAATTGCCGAGCTAACCTATCGGGGAGCCATCGACGCAACACTCCAAAGGCACTCATACGATGTTCCTGTAGCAAATCATCAAGCGATTTTTCACTGTGTTCAGGCATCCAGTTGATATTCAAACAAACATTTGAGTCTGCATTTCGTTCAATCAGCCAATGACGACTCATATCGAGAATAGATGGGCCTGAAAGACCCAGATGCGTACACAACGTGCTTCCTGAATAGGTACAAATCCGTTTTCCTGATGCTTTTGAAAGTGTAACTGCCGCGGGAACGGTCAGACCTGATAAGCCTCTTATCCAGTGACCGTCTGCCAAAGTTAGTGGAACCAAAGCAGGAACTAATGGCTTTGAAATGGTATGCCCTAATTTTTCTACCAGTCGATAGCCACTTCCGTCGGACCCGCTCTTTGGCAATGACTTTCCACCTGTACATACAATGACATGTCGGGCTAACAACACACCATCTTCTGAAACCACTCGAAGCCGTGGCTGTTTGTCACGTCCTTTTGCTAGGGCATTGCACGGAAGTTGATCAATATCAGTAACACGTGCAGGGTGCGTGATTGATACGCCTACCGATTGTGCTTGGTCCAGCAATGCCTTAAGAACAGTCCTCGCCGAGTCACTCACTGGAAACAGTTTTCCTGTTTCTTCTTGTTTTAGTTTGACACCTGCGTCAGCAAAAAACTGTACTGTCTGTTCCACCGAAAAGCGTCGTAATATCTTACGTATTGCAGCCGGACTGCTTCCTGCGAAATCATGTTCTGTCACCTGACAGTGGGTGACGTTACACCGCCCACCACCAGCCACCAGAATTTTTGCACCGAGTTTTCTTGCACTATCGAGAACAGCAATCTGAATAGAATGTCCTTCTACTTTTTTTCCTGCCCAAATTGCAGCACAAAGTCCCGCTGCACCTGCACCAACAACTGCGACATCAACAACTGCTTCTTTCTGCAATTGTTTTTCGTATAGAGGCCGCATCTCACTTTCCATTGTGAAGAAATCCATAAAAGTGTCTGGTTGAAAATGTAACTGTAGCTCTGCTGGAATGACTTTTCGTACCAAGAGTCTTAAAATTGAGTCTTAAAATTTTTGACGGTGACTAGCTTTGTTTGTTTTCATAATCCAAAGAACTCCTTATAGCTTTACAAATCATTCAAATATCATCCCTTGACCAATGAATTTTGTGATCGACCCCCTACCCTGAGGGGATCCCCATCTGGAATCTACGTCTATTTTCTGTAAACCACCTATTTGTAATCCCTAAATTACGAACACAACGTGTACCAGTTCCGTAGTGCTTGACTGTTGCTGATTCCGCCTATATCTTTACACACGGTGGGGAAAGCTCTTTCGGAAATAGTTTTTCTCCAGATGATTCCAAATACGTTATTAAATCATCAGGAATTGGCATAGCGATAAGGGGCACGTGCTTTTTCTTCCAATTCTGTGGGTTTTCTTTTTTTCTCATTTACCCGTTTGGGTGGAGTAATCTTTTATGAAAATTTTGTCACGTCGAGGATTTACCCTCATCGAACTCCTAGTGGTTATTGCCATCATTGGTGTTCTGGTCGGTCTTCTGTTGCCAGCAGTGCAACAGGCTCGTGAAGCTGCTCGTCGCAGTTCATGTGGAAACAAACTGAAGCAACAGGGTTTGGCTGCACACAACTATGCTGACAAGCATGCCCGTCGTGGAGACAATGAATTGCCTAGTGCAATAGGTGTTAACAGTACTGGC
>JABAAH010000048.1 GCA_014238855.1 Planctomycetota bacterium | reverse complement strand
ATAAAAAGACTCAACGTGCAGTTGTGCCGGTGTCCGGCCCATCCACATCTCTTCTTCAATCGAAGAAGAGCCTTCACTGTATGTCCCGAAGCCATCACTCGATGATCCATTAAGAGTCATTGCATCACCCGTCATGTAGGGTTCACTGACCATTGAATCTTTTTTTGTAACGACCGATTGTTGCGATGTGGTTGATTTTTTTGAAATTGGCGGGGCCGGTACGGCTTCTGCCTGAGCCTTGCGAGCCATGACAGAGGGGACACCATCAACATCCATGGCGAGTCGCTCAGGTCTGGCTGCCCTTTGATTCGTTCGTGAGTTATAGGTTGGTGCAAGACCGCCGCCCATACGTTGCCTGGCGACGTCCTGAAGATCAGCAGGCCGTTCCTGAGCAGCAATTGGTCGACCAGCATTGTGACCCTGAGGTGTTCGCATCATGCCAAGCCCGAATGGACCGTCTTTGTCTGAACGAGCGGAATCTACTCCCTTTGAACCTGCAGGCTGTGAGTCGGCCATCCAATCACCAAGATTCTCGACCATGCGGCTAGGATCAAGCTGTTTACGAAGTGGTGCGTAATCTTCCTGAGGTGTTTTGGCAACAACCTGTAACGATGGCTTTGCAGCCTGTGCAGAAATGGTGTCTGGAACAGAGACTGTGGCCGGTGCTGCTCGTTGAACAGGTGCCGCTCGTTGAACAGGCGACGGCAGTTGAGCTGGTGCTGCTTTTTCAACCTGTGACGAACGGGCAATCTGCTGACTCTTCACGACAGCACTTGATAATGAAGGGGCAAGTTCACTGCTTGACGCGTTCGCTGCTGGCTCTGCTGAAATATCCGGATCTTCACTGACGAATCCACCGACATCGAGTGGTCGCGCCGCAGCACGATGGGGCGTCCAGTGGAGACTTCCTGTTTTTGATGCTTCGTTTTCTGCACAGACAACAGTTGCAAACAAGCCATTTAGACACACTACAAGTGCGACAATATGAAGCGGATTCTGACGCATGATTCTCTCCTGGCGAAGCGTTCACCCATGGCGTATGCAGCCATCGTGATTGCTGATGCATTCAGAAAAGGTATCGGAATCCCTACGGTCAGAACTTTCGTTAAAAATAGCACTGGCACCGCAAACTGCCCATCACTCCCAGTGCGTGGCCTGCGACGCTTAAATCTTGGTCATTGCCAGAGATAAATCATGCTCAAGGTCTTCGGCTCCCTCAAGGCCAACAGACAGCCTAATTAACCCATCTGTTATTCCCACTGCCCGTCGGGCTTCCGGGGCGTAAGCTCCGTGCGACATCACGGCCGGCAGCTCGATCAGAGATTCAACGGCCCCAAGACTAACCGCAAGTTGAAACAGTTTCGTTGACTCCACAAAGCGCTGCGCTCCGTTGACATCCGCATCGACCTCGAAACTCACCATGGCACCGTAACCACCCTGATACTGTTTTTTCGCAGTAGCAAAACCGAGGTCATCCTCAAGGCCCGGGTAATACACACGCTTTACAGATTGTTGTTTCTGTAACCATGAGGCCAACCGCATCGCTGTTGCAGACTGAGCATGCACCCGAAGTTCAAGTGTCTTCACACCACGACAACACAGGAACGACTCCAAGGGCCCCATGACTGCGCCAGTTGCATTCTGCATCCAGTGCAACTTCTCACCAACCTCGGAGTCCCGTGCGACGAGTACGCCACCGAGGAGATCACTATGCCCACCGATAAATTTGGTTGCTGAATGCATCACAATGTCTGCACCCATTTCTAATGGTCGACAGAGTACTGGAGTCGCAAGCGTGTTGTCAGCAACTAATAAAACACCTGCTGCCTTGGCAATCTCAGCACACCCACCAATATCCGTCACTGACAACAATGGGTTTCCAGTCGGTTCAATCCAGAGCATTTTTGTCTCTGCACGAATAGCATCTTGAACAGCTGCTAGATCAGTCGTGTCGACAGCAGAAACTGAAATCCCACGGTGTGAAAGCACGTCGTTAAAAAGCCGCCAGCTGCCTCCATAGATATCTGTACCTGTAACAAGATGATCTCCCGGTTTCAGAAGCATCGTGACACAGTGCGTTGCTGCCATCCCTGAGGCAAACGCAATCGCACGAGCACCACCGTCTAATGAGGTCATGACTGCTTCAAAAGCATGTCGTGTTGGCGAACCCGTACGGGCATAATCGTAGTCTGCAGGGCCCTCCGCTGCAGGCAGCACAAACGTACTCGCAAGATGTATCGGTGGCACGACAGCGCCACTCGACGGATCGGCTTCCTGGCCTACATGTATTGCCCGCGTGCGAAACTGCATTGCTTACTCCGCCACCTCGAAGGCTGCCGAGAGATCAGCAATGAGATCTTCTGCGTCTTCAATTCCACATGCCAGTCGTATCATGTTATCTGGAATTCTAAATTCCGCCCGTTCCTCTGGCGTGTAGTTCCAATAACTCATCACCATCGGTTGCTCAATCAGGGATTCAACGCCACCTAAACTCGGGCCAATTCGAGGAATTTCTACGGCATCAAGAACAGCAGCCGTCTGCTGCCAGTCGGCATCCCGCAGAAAAAATGTGACGAGTCCACCGAAGCCCCGCATTGTCTGCTTGGCAATCGCATGAAACGGATGATCAGGCAAACCAGGATAAAGAACTCGCTCAACTCTCGGATGACCAGCAAGAAACTCTGCCACAGCCTGGCCATTTGCATTATGTCGTTCCATTCGAAGAGCAAGAGTCTTAAGACCACGCTCGAGCAAATATGCATTGTGTGGTGAATTCACTCCCCCCATGATGCCTCGCAGATTGCGAACTGGGTCGAGCAATTCAGCAGAACCCGTCACAGCACCTGCAAGAAGATCATTATGCCCACCGAGATACTTTGTGGCTGAATGCAAAACGAAATCAACACCAGCCTCAAGTGGCTTCAAATTATATGGCGTGCACAGTGTTGCATCGATAAGAGTCAGAACTCCGTTCCTTCTCCCAATTTCAGCAAACCGTTCGACATCTACAACACTGAGATGTGGATTTGTCGGTGACTCGCTGATGATAAACTTTGTCTTTGGAGTAATGGCTGCTTCCATCGCGTCGTAGTCACACGTTTGTACCTCACGAAAGCCAACACCAAAACGACTCAAATGACGGCGGCAAAACTCACGACTGCGGTGATAGCATTCGTCAAAAAAGACAATCTCATCTCCGGCATCAACATGTGCCATAAGAAGACCAACGAACGCTGCCATGCCACTTGCGAAAAGCACACTTGCTTCACCAGAATCAAGCGCCGCCAGCTTTCCTTCAACAACCCGCTCACCAGGATTGCCATATCGCCCGTACTCCTCACGAGACTCACCTTGCTCCAGAAAGTCAACGATTGCCTGAGTGTCAGGAAACGTATATGTCGATGCAGCAAAGATTGGATCGGTAATTGAAAAGCCCGGCTTCACCCTCGCTTCTCCAGCATGCACGGAGAGCGTCGAAGGCCCTGAAGCGGGTATCTTTTTTATCGAAGGATCAGGCATAATTGTTGTTGGCTTGAGCATGGAAAAAAACACGAATCAGTTCGTAGGAAATCGTACTCAGCGATGATTCTTTGCCGGAGTGTATTTCTGTCAGACTCTATTCAAGGAATTTGCATTCTGTGTGTCACATAGACACGCGATACCTAGAATCACTATTCTTCTATTAAGTCTAACCGATGTTTTACAGCCTGCAGTCTGACGAATCCGGTTATGACGAAAGTTCCGTAATATTCCCTGAATGAAACTGCTACGTGTAAAACATCTCAGATAAAATGAACGTATCCTGCCCCTTTTTCAGGTGGGAGAACGACTCTTTCACAAAGACCCAACACTTATGAATCCAACGCTCCCCGCCCCAGAAGGGGATTCACCAGCCACACGTCATTTCATACCACCGGTAAAAATCTGGGTGACCCTCGCATCGCTTGCGACAGCCACCGTACTTGTTCGGTATGGCTGGCTTGAAGTACTTGTCGGCGATGTCATTGATCAAGCGGTGCGGAATATTATCACTCTGATACTTTCGTTCACGGGATGCGTTTCTCTCTTCATCTGGTTTATCAGAGAAAGTGATTTTCAAACGGTCGTCAAGAAGCGTGGAACTGTAGGTCTTGTCGCCCTCATCATTCTCGCCCTCGCCGTGCTACGGATTGAACGAGTGAGCGGTGACCTTGTGCCTCAGTTTGCTTTTCGATGGCAGGCAAGAAGCGATTCGCTTTTACCTCCAGCTGCAACGATTGCAAACCGGACCAACAACCAGAAGGCGTCCTCCATCTGGAATGCATCTCCTGACGACTCCCCCTGTTTCCTTGGGCCTCAAGGAACAGCAAGCATTGACGGCATTGAGATCGATACGACGTGGAGTCGTCATCCACCACGATGCATCTGGAAACGTCCTATTGGAGCAGGCTGGAGTGGCTTTGCCACGTATGGAAGCCATGCTGCTACTCTGGAACAACGAGGAAACGATGAGGCCATCACCTGCTACTCAATAGCAACCGGTGAACCTGAGTGGGCTGTTTCCGTTCCAGCGAGACACGAGACCGTGCTTGGTGGGATCGGCCCGCGGTCCACACCAACAATTTATGATGGCATTGTTTATGCCACAGGAGCAACCGGCTGGCTGCATGCCATTGAAGGCAACACTGGCAAGGTTCTCTGGAGGAAAGATATTGTGGCTGATCTTGGCATCGATAGGGCATCACATGCCGCGGCGGTTGCCTGGGGACGGGCAGGCTCCCCGCTTGTCACGGAACAACTCGTTATTGTCCCGGCTGGTGGCCCACGAACAGAATTTGATGCTTTGGAAGACGATGCCGATGAGACACCTCTAGACCCTAAACTCTCACGATACGTTTCTCTCGTTGCCTACGACCGGACTAACGGAGACCAGAAATGGATCGCCGGGACAGAACAAATCTCTTACGCATCACCGCAACTCATCCGCCTTGGTGATCGCAATGCAGTAATCACCGTGAACGAAGGCCATGTTGCAGCGTACGAAATCACAACTGGTCATCAACTCTGGCAATCTGTCTGGCCCGGGCATTCAAATTCTGATGCAAGTTGTTCACAACCGCATATTCTTGCCGGTGATAGTTTTTTCATATCGAAGGGCTACGGCATTGGCTCGGCTGTGTTCTCGTTTTCTCAATCAAACAGCGACTGGACGGTCAAACCGGTGTGGCAACAGTCGAATCTCCTCAAAACCAAGTTCACGAATGTTGCTATCCACAACGGTTATGCCTACGGACTTTCAGATGGAATTCTTGAGTGCGTGGAACTCTCTTCAGGAAAACGAATGTGGAAGCAAGGACGATACGGACAAGGACAGCTTCTTCGTGTCGGTGCAACACTTCTCATTCAGGCTGAGTCTGGAGAAGTTGTCGCAGTGCCGGCAACTCCTGAAAAACCTTCTGAGCTTTCTCGATTCCCAGCACTCAATGGACAAACCTGGAACAACCTATGTTTAAGTGGCAACAATCTTCTGGTTCGGAATGCGGAAGAAGCCGCCTGTTACGAGGTTTCCATTCAACGAAAAACTGCATTGCCTCAAGACGCTGCCCAACAAACAGAAAAGGGCTTGAGCGATGAATGAATTACACGGACAAACAGTGCTTGTCACTGGCAGCACCAGCGGTATCGGCCGTGCAGTTGCTCTTCAGCTTGCAGAGTCAGGAGCAGCCGTTGCGATCCATGGGCGCAATGCTACAGCTGCTGAACGTATTGCTGACGAAATAAGCACTTCCGCCGGTAGCGTTGCTGGGGTTTTCCTCACGGACATTGCAACAACTGACGGATGTCGCGAACTCATTGAATCTGTGACGACAGCATGCCCGAGTCTTCATGCGGCCTGCCTCATTGCCGGCGCCGACACTCTGACAGGGGCAGCCGCATCACTCCCGTTCGAAGATAAACTCCAGCTCCTTTATGACACCGATGTACAGTCGACTCTTCTGCTCGGAAGAGGACTTGGCCAATTCATGAAGAGTGGTCATGGCGGTTCAATTGTCACGACAGGATGGGATCAAGCTGCAACAGGTATGGAAGGCGATAGCGGTGAATTATTTGCCACCATGAAAGGTGCTGTCATGGCGTTTACGAAAAGCCTGGCAAAGTCACTCGCACCACATGTCAGAGTGAACTGCATTGCTCCGGGATGGATCAAGACTGCCTGGGGTGATCAGGCAAGTGGGCCCTGGCAAGACCGGGCGATTCGAGAATGTCTCCTCGAGCGATGGGGTGAGCCCAAAGATATTGCTGAAGCCATCCAATGGCTTGTCTCTCCAAGTGCAAGTTTCGTAACCGGGCAGATTGTTAACGTGAACGGTGGCTTCCGCACGAACCAAAAAGACTAAACGGCGAAATAATCAAGCAGCCGGCGAAACAATCAAACTGGCGAAACAGCAATCAAACAGGCGAAACAGCATTGTCGTGAGCAAACCAACGCTCACTCACGACAATGAAGATAGTCCTGCCCTTTTTATTTTCTGAAAACACCCCGACCTGGGAGAGCAAGGCGGAATGCTCGCCCAGGCCGTTGGGGCATCCTTCTGGATACAGGAAGTACTCACTGATCTGCAGCCAATGGGTAAGCACGCAAGCCATGTTCTTCGAGGTCGAGGCCCGACTGTTCAACTTCGGGTGATACCCGCAGCATTCCAATGACTTTCAAGACACCAAAGATGATGGACATAGTGATGAATGCCCACGCACAGATAGCAACAGTACTTATGAGCTGAACCGTGATGAAGCTACCGACAGATTCGATACCATCAGGTAAATCTCCAAAGATTCCAGTAGCAAGGCCGCCCCAAACACCACAAAGACCATGGACTGGCCACGCGCCAACCGGGTCATCAATTTTGAGTTTCTCGAGGAGCAAGATACCCATTACAACAAGAAAACCACCAATGACACCGATAATGAGTGACTCTCCTTGTGACACGCGATCACAGTTTGCCGTGATTGCCACTAATCCACCCAGTACACCGTTGAGTGCCATTGTGAGATCAGGTTTTCCAAACAAGGTCCAAGCGGTGACAAGAGCCGTTACCGCACCTGCGGCAGCAGCAAGCGTTGTTGTCAGTGCTATATATGACGTTGCATTTGCATTTGCGGCACCAGCATAGGTCAATTGGCTACCCGGGTTAAACCCATACCAACCTACCCAGAGAATAAAAACACCGAGTGCTGCAAACGAAATGTTGTGACCCGGAATGGGCCCACTCTTTCCACCTTTTGTAAAACGACCGATACGCGGCCCGAGGAAGATTGCACCGGCAAGCCCGGCAAAACCACCAACAGCATGGACAACAACACTGCCCGCGAAATCTTGGAAGCCCATGGCATCGCACCATCCGCCTCCCCACTTCCACGCACCACTAATCGGATAAATAAGACCCGTCAAAATTGCACTGTAGACGAGATACGCTGAAAACTTCATACGCCCAGCAACAGCACCTGAGACAATGGTTGCTGCAGTCGCTGCAAACGCAACCTGAAACAGGAAGTCGGCATAAGAACTGTAATCTCCGTAGTCAGTGCCGTCAGACGCCACAACAAACGGTGTGAAACTGCCGAGATAACCATCAACAGTCCACGCATCCCCAGGGTACATGAGATTGAACCCAATAAAGAAGTACAGCAGCACCCCGACACAGAGATCCATCACATTCTTCGAAAGAATATTGACTGCATTTTTTGCCGAGTTGAGTCCAATCTCAACCATTGCAAATCCGGCTTGCATGAAAATAACAAGTACTGCACAGATAAACATAATCAAGGTATTGATTGTGTAATCTGTTTCTTGAATATATGAAGCCAACGCCTCTGCTGTTGCATCACCATCGGTCGTCTTTGCAGGTGCTGCTTCTGCACCCACCTTCTCAGGAGACGCTTCTGCAGTTGAAGCCGCTTCTTCTGCACTTTCCTGAGCTATGGCTAGAGGAGCCAAAGAATTGACAATCCCTCCCACAGATACCGCAATCACTGCCCCAAAGAGCAGGCTATACACCCAACGATTCCTCACAAGATTCATAACACGCCTCCGCCTAAACTAAAGAGTTGAAAGGAAGGTAGAAACAGTGTCCTACCCTGCCGCCACCCCGCACCAAGTTGGTGCACACCGTGCCGGCAGAATTCACACTTTGCAAAGACCGTGCCAAACCTCAATGATTACTCTTAGCCATTCAAGAAAAGCTATTTTCTTCGAAGGTTTCCTCATTTACTCGAAGGCATTACGTGCTCCTGTGCCACCATCCCGCTTACTTCGAAGGCACCACATGCTAGCAATGCAGGCATCGTGAAAGGTTTTTTCGTGTGCACATGATCAGAATGTGACAATTCGTTGATCGGCGGTAGCTGGTGGTGTTATGGATAAGCCAGCTTGGCTGACAACGGAACGATCAAGTTCGTTCACGATGGCATCATCGACAGAGACTCCAGCTGTCACCAGGAAATTAGCAAGGAGGCGAAAGCCCCCTTGTGTGAGTATTGATTCGGGGTGAAATTGAACTCCGTAAAGATGTTCTTTTTGATTCTCAACGGCCATGATCGAACCATCGTGCGTCCGCGCCGTCACCCGCAGCGACTCAGGCAGTGAGTGTTCTTCAGCAATCAATGAATGATACCGACAGGCAGCCATTGGGTTTGGAATTCCTGCGAATAATTCCGTTGGCTCGTGCTCCACCTTGCTCATTCGACCATGCCGGGGGTCCTTGCTAGAAATCACTCGCCCACCCAGGGCTTCAACGATCACCTGATGCCCCAAGCACACACCTAGTACAGGAATACTTCCGCGAAAGTGCTGCACGCATGCTACGGAAACACCTGCTTCTTTTGGCGTACATGGACCTGGCGATATGACGAGGGCTTCGGGCTTGTACGCAACTATTTCTTCAATTTGCACATCATGGCTCGGCAACACGTCCACCTGTACGCCAAGAAGTCTAAAATAGCGTGCAAGATTAAATACGAAACTATCTCGATTATCGAGAACAACAATCATACAGAAGTTCCTACGTCTGACGATGCAAATACGGACAACATGCCCTCGGCCTTATGAAGACTTTCAGCATACTCAGAGGCTGGATCACTCCCAACAGTCACGCCACCTCCTGCCGCGAACACGATCCGTTCGCTATCAGTCACAAAGGTACGGATAAGAATATTGAAGTCAGCATTGCCATCAAACCCGATGAAGCCGAGCGATCCACAATAAGGACCTCGTTGCGTCACTTCGAGCTCACGAATAATTTCACACGCCCGATACTTCGGCGCACCAGTTATGCTTCCACCGGGAAAGGCTGCCAGTACGGCATCGAGTGCGCGTGCGCTCGACACAAGTCGTCCTGTTGCCACAGAAACAAGGTGCTGAACGTACCGAAATCGCTCAAGACGACAAAGAGCCTCCACTGCAACACTCTGCGGCTCACAGACACGTGAAAGATCGTTACGAACCAGATCTACAATCATGACGTTTTCAGCCCGATCTTTTTCACTCGAGCGGAGTTCCTCACTCGCATAAAGATCTGCCTCAGGCCGCGATAGCACACGCCGGGTTCCCTTTATCGGATGCATTGAGACCGACCGACGTGTCACTTTAAGAAATCGCTCAGGTGACATGCTGACAATGGCAGCGGCACCACAATCGAGATATCCGGCGAACGGTGCCGGATTGCACTGACGGGCTTTTTTATAAAGCACAACTGGGTCGCACGACAGTGCAACAGAAAACTGTTGCGCAAGATTGACTTGAAAAATATCGCCAGCCCGCACCAGATCAATTCCTGCCTGCACCATACTTGCATAGGTCGAAGGAGAATGCGTTGAGAACACACCTGGGCTGCCTGAAACAGGATAGATGTGAGGTGATTCTGGCTGACGTGGGGAAACAACCATTGAGTGTGAGTCGGGGATAGTATTCTTATTGCGTTCAAGTGCAGCAAAATGCTTTTCAAGGCGATCACGACTACAGGCTCGTCGATCGGATGGCGTCCGACCTGGCACGCCTTGAGAAATAGCCCACACCTTGTTTTGTTTATGATCGAATGCAAACACAACGTCATACATCCCAAACTGCAAAAGTGGAGTATCACTACCGCGTCCTCTTTCAACCTCAATACCAAGAAGTGACAGGCCGGCATCGAAAGAGATCATTCCCGCGAGACCACCCTGAAAAGGCGGCAGGCCCGGAATTGTCTGGCACGAGAAATCTGTCAACTGACTGTCTGCCTCCACCAGAACATCCTGTATTGTTTTGGTTTCAGTTCCTCCATTGCCATCTGGTACTACGAAAGTAACGATTGGATCTGCTGCTACAAAAGAGTATCGATCTAATGATGGCGATCCTCCTGACGACCCGCCGCTCGCGTCATAAGAAGGACCTGTCACTGCTGCTGAGCTACTATCAAAGCAGACGAGTCCACCGAGCGGAGCAAGAGCCTGCATCAAGTTTTCCAGATTGGTTTCAGGAGACAACTCTGCAACCAAGGCTCCAGAAGCGGTGTACCAGTGATATATTTTTTCTAGCTTCATCAAATACTCGAGAACTATGAGTCTGTGGACTTCAAGACTTTCTTTTTTTGATCGGCCACGCGTGCAGCAGCCACTGAGGGAGCACCTCCGATTTCAGGCTCTGTCAGGTATCCCCAATCCAGTGCCTGATCCTGCCGATAGTCTTTTTCAAGCGTGAGTGCTGTCATTGCTTTTGCCATTTCGTACCCAAGGTAGAACGCATGATTGGAATCCACATCACCTCGGCCGTGCTCTGCCAACCGATAGAAAAGCTGAAACGGATCACGTGCAGACAGGTGCAGGTTTTTGCCAACAAGATGCACCTCACCACGCTCAGCAAATATTCGAAAATTTGGATCACGAATTGCCGAAGCGAGCTGTTCAATCGCTTCATCACCATGAACCTGCTGCTTCCCTGATCGCAGTGTGATCAGACGTGGTTCAACATGTTTTGGCAAGGTTTTATTGACAACCGCATGGTAGACAAGCCTGCGAGCGAGATCACATTCCCTCACGCTACTCTGTGCCCAGTGAATGACTTCAGTTGTCAGTACAGACCGAATACCCGTTTCCTGACAAAACCCAAGGAGAAGTGTATTCACACCAGCTGAATCAACATCAGTAAGTTCCGTAAGATTACCGACACCCATCATGATCTCAGACTCCGGATATCTTTTTCGTATCTCGAGATACCGTCCAAGGCTTGCCCCAAATCCAAAACCGATCGGCTCAAGCACTGGATCAAGCCTATACGGCACAGCCAATGAATCGAGCCGTGCGATCGTTTCATCGAAATGCTTGAGTGTCGATGGTTCGTCAGGTACGACCACAACCTCACACCCCCAGTCACCGGCGGCTTCAACGTTCCTCGAATTGACTGACAGAACAAGAGATGCACCAGCTCGGGTCGCGGCGGCAACTTCACCTGGTTCAAAACTATCAACGGATACTCGAATTCCTTCCTGAACCAACATGGAAATGGCAGCAGCAATACCCACCCACGATTCGCCTGGCGTACACCCAACATCAATCACATCAGCACCAAGTAAGCGGAGGCGAGTCGCTTCTGCAAGAAGATTCTTCTCTGAAAATCGATTGGCATGATTGATTTCCGCAATGACTTCAATATCGTATTGGCCATACCCATCAAGATCCTGACGCTTCTGCCCAAACCATTCGTCAAGACGGCGACAGTCTTCCGGCCCTCGCTCAACAGGAACGCCTGCTTTCTCCTCAAGCAGTTTCATATTGCCCTTACACAGCCCGGGGATAACCACGCAGTCCGTACCCTCTGGCACTTCGATTCGTGGGGCTATCCAGTCAGTGGTCATCAGAGCGGCAACCGTGATCTTGAGTACCTGCACTGTTGGCTTGAATCCAAGCTGCTTTGCCAGTCGTTCAAGCATATTTCGGAGCGCATGCTCAGACAGCTTTCCTGTCACGAAATGAATATGTTTTCCGGCAAGCGAGGCATCCATCATATAACCAGTGTAAACTCTAAACCTCGTCTGACTGAACCATCATAAAAAACAGCTGTATTTGGTCCGCTGCCATGCATCTTCACGGGGTTCGATTTCTATGATTCTCGAAGGTCTTATCTCGGTACAAACAGCAGATGGTGGCGTTCATATTGCCGCTATGGGTCCAGAAGTCTCCGACGCTCGATCAGTGAATCAACTGATTCTCAAACCGTTCCAGAGCAGCAGAACAAGTGATCTCCTTTCAGCTCTGCCCGAGGGAGTCTTTCATCTCACTGACAACGTTCTTCTTTTTGCGCAGGCAGTGACTGGGACACTCGGTCAAGATCTTCGAATTCGTCCGGCTGACACAGTGCGTGGATGGATTCTTGAGGACGCCTGCGAAGCATTTGAATTTCGCATTGAAAAAACAGACACGTCACATGACCGCTCGAAACTGTACGCCACGATTCAGAAAGCTCATTTTGCACGGCCCTTCCGGGGATTCAACAGAGCCTCCCACGCTGTGATCGAAGCTGCCATCCTGTTGAGCAGGATTCATCTCCTTAGCGTAGACGACGTTCAACAACAACTTGAACTACTTCGACCGCTTGTGACAAAAACAGCCGGCGAACAGGAACGGCATGCGTTTGAACTCATCGTGAGCAAGACTCAGAACGCTTGCAATCCGATAAGCTAAGGCCCACTCTTTCTGACTTTTGTGTTTACTGGAGCGTGCTCACTTTCATAATGCCGCCGAAGAGTATCGAGGCCAAAGTTATCGTGTAACGAATGCCACACGACATGGGCGTGATTTGCTTCATTTTGAGTGTTGTCATATTCAATAATGAACGAGGGGCCGTGAATTCGATAGTAGTGGCCTTTGCCTCGTTCGAAACTTCCTGCCCATGCAAACGACACTTCTCTTAGTGCATCACCACTGATTGCAACCCGCACATCGTCAGCGAACTCTCCGCGGAGCGTCCGCACAACCTGCTCAACGACCTGTTGAAATAAAACCTGTTGAGAAACTGTCATCTCTTTGCCGAAAACCCCTTGAGCTGACCCCAAATCAAGCGATGCATCAGGAACGGTGAACACCTCCCCTGGAGCTTCGGTCAGCATGACTGATTTCTGTGCATGGTTTTCCTGCAAAGATACAATCAGCTTTCTGGCCAGGTCCTCTTCAGCAGCAAGCACACGCTGTCCTGCTCGGGGTCCGCTTCGAATTTCTGCTGGACTTGCACCAAGGAACAGAGGTGTTGCAGCGGCAACGGCCCCGTCCACGGAACTGAAATTCACGGACAGATGGTGTCCCTCGAGCCGCCACCCCCATGGCTTGGATGCTGAGGGTGTGCCAAAAACAGAGAACCAGTATTTTTCAGGATCTCGACGATTATCATTTCCAGGACGATCTTTTTCGAGTTCACGCAGCACGCTTTCAAGGCTCATGATAGTCGTCGCCTTAAGATACCCCTCATGGCTAAGGCCCGTCTGCAAAAGAACGTATGCTGCTTGACGTTGCTGAAGATTCATTGCCTTCAATGGCAGCCCAAGCCGATCACGCGGCACAAAGTGCCAGTTGAGTCGTTCATCACTTTCGAATGCAAAACACGCGGACTCGCGCTGCTGTGAATCTAAAAGGCTAAGCCAGTCCTGCGCATGGGCAACCATTTCTGTATTCATAACATGTCGCTTTGATGCAGACATTTCATCATGAGCATCTACAGCCGCCCAGGACATAACCAGCAGACAAAGAGTGGCAAGAAACACATTTCGCATGAAAAAACCTTTACAACACCTGACTTTGTTGAACAAAAAATACATCCTAAAAAATGCCGAATGCCAGTATAATTCAGGAGTTTTTTGGATACACGTTCACTACATGGACGACTCACATTAACAGACTCGATATTTACTGAGAACCGCATCCGTCAACTTCCCGTTGATACCAGGAACTTCTGGGAGGGTGTAGTGTCCGTCGACAACCTGAACGGGGTTTTCCCAGATATCGAATAGTGATTCATAGCAACACTCGATCATTGGCGTGTTTGCCGTTGCCGCAGCAAGCTGGGCATGCACATTTTGCTGCACATTCGTATGTGGAATCACCGGCAGCCCATGTGATTGACACAGCGCTGCAACATCGAGCCATTCTTCAATACCCGACAATTTTGTGACATCTGCCTGCAGCACATGTGCCGCCTGCTGATGAATGTATTCATGAAACCCATACACCGTGTAGACCGTCTCCCCTACCGCAATTGGAATCCGTATTGCTTGGGCAAGTGACGCGTGCGATTGCACATCAAACGGATGCAGAGGCTCTTCAAGCCATTCGATGTCATATTCTTCAAGCCGTTGCCCACAGGTTATTGCAGTCTTGAGGTCCCACACTGTATTGACATCAACCATCAACTTAATGTCATTCCCAATTGCCTTACGCACGGCCTGCACCCGGTCACAATCTTCTTGTGGATCCGACCTTCCTAGTTTCATTTTGACCGCATCAAAACCTCGATCGATGATGCGATGCATATCATCAATCACCTCATCGACTGTCCATGTCAACCATCCACCGTCAGTATTGTACGCCTTCACCCGATCCCTGACGGACCCAAGATGCCTCCACAGTGGCTGCTCCTCTACCTTGAGCTGGATATCCCAAAGGGCAAGATTCATTGCACATAGCCCAACCTGCGCAACACCAACACGGCCAATAAAATGACTGGTGGTATGCATTGCCTGCCGAGCAGCGGACCGATGAAACGCAGACATGCCGAGTACCGCTGGAGCAAAGCAGTCATCGATCATGACCTGTACTGACCGTAAACCTCGGGTGTAGTTCCAGTTGAAGCCGTATCCGGTAATACCTGCATCGGTTTCAATAGTGACCTGAAGAAATTCAACAGATTCCACGCTGGACTGGCTGTCTGTGATTGTTCTCTGACGAAGTGGGACATCAATCAATGCCGTGTGAACACCAGTGATGATCGGACCACTCCCTGCAGTCATTTCCACACCTTGCTTTGAAGAACTATCATCCCGAGACTCGAACACCACAGCACTGCTGTTTTCCACACGCTAGAAGTTGCACGCTCAAACTAACACACTACTGAGCAGAGTGCGTGTGAGCGAAAAACGTGCGTACAAACAACGACCACACGAGATCATACGTGAACCGTAGTGGCTGACATATGCACACTGGTACGGAATCACTGGGCCGGAATCACAGCGCAGAAAAGATGTCAGAAAACAGAAAAGATGTCAGAAAACAGAAAAGACTCTCCACCTGACACAAGAACCTGCCGGACTGTATCTACACCATTCTACTGACGCGGAAATAACGCCGCCATCAGCAAACAGGCTTTTATTCAGCGAACCCCAATTCCTTTGCTTCCTCAGGCAGTGAAACATCAGCAATTCCGCGTGCACCACGTCCCTGAGAAACTCTGTCATTCACATCGAACTCAATACTTTCGACATCTGCCTTCCACCACTGTGCTTTTTTCTCTTGAGCAGCAGGGATATCGACGGGACGTACCAGACGCATCCCAACACCCAACGCAGGCTCTTCCGTGTACCAGAAAGGACTCTTCGGAAGATTTGGATCGACGTCTTTCCATGCTTCGTCTTCTGATCCTCGTCGTGCCGCCGAACGACACTGCGACGGCTCATCGAAATAGGCACCTCCGCGAACCACTCGTGATTCCAGATCTGTTGGCCATCGAATGGAATCCGCTGCAGATACAGGCTGTGACAACCCGGCAGCAGTGGCGTAGCCATCCGCTGTCATTTCATCAATCACCCATTCTGAAACATTGCCATGCATATCAAACAGGCCCCATGGGTTAGGCTTTTTTTCGCCTACTGGATGTGTTGTGTCGTCAGAGTTTTCAACAAACCATGCATGGTCACTGACAGAGCCTGTATCGAGGAATGAAAACGGTGCTTTTGTACCAGCCCGGCAGGCGTATTCCCATTCAGCTTCAGCTGGCAAACGATAAAAACGACCAGTTAAACCACTGAGCCACTTTGTGTACTGACGTGCGGAATACTGCGTCATTGTCACAGCAGGCTGCTTTGGCTCTTCTCCATTTATAAATGTTGTGGTTGGATCATACAGAGCTGACGGCGCAGTAACCGCATCAACTTCATTTTCTTCCGTCACAAGACGGACGCCAGAGCTCTCGAGTGCAACAAACAGATCCAGCATGCTCATGAAGACCTTGTACTCTTCCCATGTCACCTCACAGGCACCCATCCAAAATGGTGAGACGGCAACGTCAACTTGTGGTCCCTCATTTTCTTCTCGACCAACTTCATCGTCTGGACTTCCGAGAAGGAAAGAACCCGCTGGGATCGGCACCATGCGGAATGTGACATCTGTGCCGGGAATAGTCTCTTCATAGGGTACAAGCCAACCATCTTTATATCGCACAGCTGGTGGATCTGTTTCGGGATTATTTTCTCCAGAAACAAATCCTGGAATCTCTGATTCCGCGGCAAGTGCCTGGCCCAAAAAACCAGAGACAACACCACCGAAAAACATTCCAAAAAGACACACTGCGACACTTCTGTTGTTCATACTCGTACCCAAGTGAGAAAGCCCTTATTGTTAAAACTGGAAAGTTCGAAAGTATACAAGAAATAGCCCGGCTGGCGATCTCCTAACACTATTATGTCAGATATCTGCTGTATCTTATTCATCGCACTTTGCTGACGAAAACTTCAGACGCTTTCCGGGAACATGACGCCATTTTGCTACTCTCCTGACTCATGCCGGTGAATAACCCAGTGCAGAGGGACTGCGAGCAATGCCCCAAGTGTTGGGGCGATGAGATAAAGCCACAGGTGGTGTAGATCGCCAGCGATGATTGCTGGCCCAAGCGACCTCGCAGGATTCATCGAGGCACCACTCACTGGGCCGCCGAACAGTGACTCGAACGTGATAACAGCTCCGATAGCAACGCCGGCTAAGAGCCCCTTTTCCTTTGCCCCGAAGGAAACGCTCAGGATCACCAACATCAACATGAGCGTCAGAATACATTCCAGCACAAAACTCTGGAGGTCTGACCCTCGTGGCACAGTCGCGCCAAGTGATTCATTCAATGGAAAGAGCACACGGATAGCACCGCTTGCCGCCAGGGCACCCGTACACTGCATGAATATATACCCAAGAACACGTCGCCCATCGAACCGGCCTGATGCCCAGAAGCCGAGTGTCACCGCTGGGTTTATATGGCAGCCAGAAATATCACCAAACGCATAGATCATTGAAAGCACTGTCAAACCGAAAGTCAGCGCGATACCGACATGGGTCACTTCTCCTGCTGTGATGTCGTTGACGACCATCGCACCTGTTCCAATAAAAACGAGGCCGAAAGTACCGCAGAGTTCGGCGACAAGACACTGTGAAAGCAGTGGTGGGCTGGTCGGTGTTGTCGCATCGTCGTGAGCACTCATAAAAAAGAATTTCTTTTGTGGGTTCTATTGTGCCTGAGCGTATTGGCCGGAAGGAATCTCTCTCAAACGACATGCCACCAGGACTCTGCCTACCTGAACATGAGGGTCTATTCATGTCACAAGCGGCAGCTCATGTCACAAGCGGCAGCTCATGTCACAAGCGGCAGCTTATGTCACAAGCGGCAGCTTATTCACCAGGCGGCAGCCACCCTCGCACCCTGGCGTGCACCTTGGCGACTCGGCCCATATAATGATCCATACTGTATGGGCCTACGGCTTTGAGTATATGGTATTTCGCGTCCTTATGATCATCATTGGCCTCAGCAAAAAGACCTAGATACAGATGGGCATAACACAACTGATTGCGTTGTTGCTGATCACTTCCTCGTGCTGCATACGAAAGCACATCCTCTTCACTGCCACCTCCTTGATACAGCTTGAGTATCTGCTTCATGGGCACGCGTGAATCCTGTCCAACGGCGAGCATATTCTGACGAGCATTGTCTGGTGAGGTTGCCCGCGCGACGCACAGGTAGTGCCATGCAGGGTTTTCAACATCATTGGGGTTGACCGTTTGATGGAGCTCAAACTGCCGGCGACCGACTTCAAATTGACCCGCGTAATACAGAGCAAGGCCACGCTGCCACAACCCTGGCTGACAATCTGGTTGAAGTTTTATCAGACGATCAAAAGCAGCTACTGATTCATCTGGCTCACCATCAAAAAAGAGATTCACTGCATCTTCAAAAACACGTGCTGGTGAATCACTTTCTTGCTTTTGTGCAGCAGCAGTCGACATAACACCAAGAGACAGCAGAAGAAGACAAATAATTATCCTGGGCACGAAAGACCATACACGCATACGAAAAAAAGTGAATGAATACCTTAGCAGGGTATTAAAACGCACAAATCGTGTCAGAATTCTCATAGTAATATTCTCGTGCTGTTCATAACGTCTTTCAACCTATCGAGGCACATCGCATCTCGCGCTCAGGCGAGCTCAACATCCTGAATTGTTCGATAGGCACCAATTGCCCATTTCCCAGATGAGAACTCTGGGCTGCTTACAGTACCGGAGATCGTTTCACCCCGACTGCCTGTAACCTGAGTCACGCCGTAATGCTGCCGAGATAAACGACCGCTTCGTAATTGACCTGCCGCGACGAAAAAGGTGCCTGACTCTCGAAGCTTGATCGTGAATGAAAATATGGTTCTTCCACCCGCTGCTTTCGTCGCACTTGCTGAGAACGTCACCACGGAATCATCAACTTCTCCAACAAGTGGAATCGATTCAGTACTTGGCGAGAAACCTGCGTGTACAGATCGTCTTGTCGAGACTGACTGTTGACCGGAAGATTTATTTTCTTGTATCGCCCGCATTACCCAAAAAAAGAGTAGCAAAGCACCAAGGGGCACACCGAGTGCGGTTGGTTTTTCAAGGAAGTTTTCAGCCACAATAAAGTAAATGATTCCGACGAATGCCTCGGCTTGTACGATCATTTCAATACTCCCTGAAAAAGGGAATGACTTATAGCCTTGGAAAACACAATTGATTCTAGTCCTTCATCACGGGGGCCAGATATATGGACCGATACCGCACACTCGTATGATCCCCTTGCAAGAAGATCGGGCCAGGCTGTGTTGGGTTGGTAAAAACTGCACCTGCCGTGGGCCCGGTCACAGGCTGGTTATTAATAACTTTCTCACCGTTAAGAATGACGGTGATATGACGATCAATAAGTGTAAGGTCATAGGCCTGCCATACGCCGCCCTCTTTGCCAGCATTCTTTGTCGGTTTGATTCGTCCGAAGATGGCACCTACACCTTGCTTGCCCTGCATCCTGCTGTCTCTATCAACAACCTGGGCTTCGTACATTCCCCGCAAATAGATACCACTATTACGTGCTTCACCAATATTGAATTCAACGTGCAGCCAGCAATCTCCAAACACCGCGTCCGTCCGTAGGTTTGCGTAGGCACCTGTCGCACTGAAGTCCGTTTTTGGAGTTGTGTTTACAAGTTCACCGTCTTGAACATGCCATCCCATTTTCTTATCAGATTCGTAAGGCTGCCAACCTGTCAGATCTTTTCCGTTAAAAAGTGATACAGGAAGACCAAACCGAACCTTTGATAGATCTGGTGATGTCGATGCAACGGGTGGAATCTTCATGCCAGTAAATGCATCATGCTGAAGGGAACCGTCTGGTGACGTCGTGCACACCACGCCATCAAGACACCCGTTTGTCATACCGACGTTGACTGTCTTGGTATCAGATGATTTCTTATTTTGACGAATTTTGAATGCCAGTTGTCCGTCCGTCATTGTGACATTCGTGTGAGGCCCATCGGGGCCAACATAGAGCCGCATCCTAACGTCCCATTTTTTATCCGTCCTATTGATACTCATCCAAGCGGGTGTACCCGAGTTCATCTGAAGCGACCAATCCCCAATAAGTTCATCGCTAGCGAAGGCAATAGGAGGTGACAGGCAGATGAAAATTGCAAAACACTTTATGATGCTCGGAGTAGTCATTTTCATTCCAGTGAGTTTGCTGACCAATACGTTTACCTAAAACCCCCGCGGCTTATTCCTGAGACTGGCAGCCCTCACAATGCCGACTATTGTAACTGACCAACATAGCCACACGTATTCAAACCCTCACGTATTCAAACCCACACACATCCAAACCTATGTCATGGCAAGCGTTGTAGCGGAATCAAAATCTTTCGACAACGTGCATAAAAATCTCCACCATCACCCGTCACTGGATGCTTCAGGATTTTTCATGAAAGACGAAAGTACTCCCATCGCCGACTTTGACGAAGAACACGAAGAAATGTAATGAACCACATCGGAAGTGAATACAACAAGAACAACTACCGGGGCCTTGTGGAAAGCAGACAGTTGATCCGAACAGTCACATTTTACTCAACCAACAAAAACTCTTCTCTTACGTACTCGAATCTTACGTACTCGAACAAAACTTAAAGTTTATTCTTGACTTCAGCCAGTGTCTGTTCGATGCGGTCTAGCCTCGAAGCAATTGATGCAACGTCCTCGTTGCCAGTATTCGGATCTTCACCAAGAATCCAACTGGCAATAAATCCTGAGAAGAGACCAAAAAGCCCAACACCTGCGACCATTAAAAGGCCTGCAACAAATCTTCCCTCAACTGTAATTGGATACTTGTCCCCATACCCAACTGTGGTGACCGTGGCAACGCTCCACCACAATGCATCATCAGCCGTAAGAATATTACCCTCTCCAAGCCGCTCGAAATGAAGAACCGTAGCACTGCAGGTGACGATAAGGATGAGCGTCACAAGCACCATTCCGAGCAGCGTGTTCTCACCTTTTTTTGCGAAGAACGTTGAAGCAACAAGTCGAGTCGCTTTTACTGATCTGATAATACGAATGACTCGAATGAGCCGAATAATTCTTCCGCATCGAAACAGCGGTATGGCAGGGATCGAAGAAATCAGGTCCAGCCAGCCCCAGGTTTTGAAATAGTGCCACTTGTTTGGTGCTGTAATGAGAGCCCCCACGAAATCCATTAACAAGAGAATACAGATTGCGAAGTCGAATGACTGAAACAAATGGTGCATTTCACTTTTTGGATCTATAAGTGCTTCGGCACCAACAAGCAGCACAGAAAAAAGACCAATAAGGGAAATAATAATGTGATAGAAGACGAAACGTTGGCTTTGCTTGAAGGCCACCGAACTATCCGCCGTTACTGTATTTGTTACCGTGCTCATTTGCAGTTTCTAGTTTTCTCATGATGCTTCGCGAGGACTGCTACTACGCAACTCACAACGCAGTCTAATGGGCCACCGAGGGAGGCTCAATGCAAAGAAAGATAGTGACTCAATGGAACGAAGGAGATCGTGGTATGCGGTAGTGGCAGGGCACACCCGCAACGTATCAGGCAGACGACGTGGGCCCGGTGGGTTTTCAGATCATCTCAAACCATGATTCACACGGACATTCGGAGGCACCGAAGGATAGCATCGAGCTTTATGGTTCTAGGCTGACATCATGA
>JABAAH010000047.1 GCA_014238855.1 Planctomycetota bacterium | reverse complement strand
TCAGCCATGTCGAAGAATCCGCATTTGAGGGTGCTGGTGATGACAGGTCGCTGTGACTTGGCAGTTCCTCCCGACGCGATGCGGTTTAGTATTGATCACCTTGAGATTGATCCTACGATAAAAGCAAATGTCTCTTTTGCAGAATACAGTTCCGGCCACATGATGTATCTCAATTTGCCAGACCTCGAAAAGCTTGGTCAGGATGTTGCTGAATTTATCAACACAAGCCAATAAGCAGTCTTGTATTTCAAGCAATTCATAGGACTCTTTGTGAGGGCACTTATTTATTGTTTGAAGACCCAGCCACAGTCGATAAAAAACTTGTCAGCTGCTGCAAGTGTAAGGTCGCAGTGTTCAACACTGTTTAAAACCCGGTGCCCCTGTCCTTCGTAGGTAATTATCTCACAGAGGTTGCCTGCCTTTGTTAAGTCCTCTTGGTATAACGGAGCACTTTGGAGGAGGCGGCCTGCAGCACAAAAAAACATGATGCAGGGTGGCTTTTTCGTGGACGCAAAGGTGAGCACGCATTTTGGATTGGTACATGAGCACAACCATTCATCTTCTGCTCCGCGAGCTCACAGAATTCTTTCCACATGCGTTCATCCTAGGCGATAGCGAGTGCCGGATTCAGTAACACCATGGCATTTGGCTTTGCACTTAATGCCGTGTTATTCGAAAAAACATCAAATTTTATTCACGATTTCATGAAATTCCCAATCACTTGATTCACTTGCAAGCATTTACTGATCACTATCCTGACTTTCTTCAGACATCTGATCTTCATAAGCCGCTTTGGGGTCTCGGTCATTTTCCTGTTCGTCTCTGAGACGTTCCGTGGCTTCATCTAAATAGCCATTTCCACGACGAGTCATTCTTCTTCCCTTTCCTTGCTCAATTTATTAATCGCCACTATGTCTTCTGAACAGTCTCCTGTTTTTAACAAAGAAAAACAGGAATAGCTATCTTTTGACAATTCATAACAGTATTTGAGACACTACAGATATGTCTTTTGGAAACAAACTATTAATCATGGGTGGATGTGTGGTGCCTCTCATGGTGATTGGTGCCGCCGTTGGTGCTTTCGCCATCAAGGCGCCCTCAGGAGAACTCTGGGAAAAAGTTCCACAGATTCATATGATTTTACGAGCCGGGGTCGGAACGCTGCTCGGTGGTTCTTTGGGTGCCGGAGCAGCAAAGATTTACATAAGTCTGCATGATGATGAGATTCATCTGTAGATGAATATGGCAATCTCTTAATTACACGTTGTCTGTGCCATCAAAAATCTAATGTCTTTGGTTTGTTCACTCGTTTTCAGAAATAAATAGCAAGCCGTACTCTATGGTTGCGAAATGTTCTCTGACTTCTGATGGTGTTTTTTCGATTCCTTTTTCAGCCAAGTAGTTTCTGTAAATCTCACCATCACGTTTACTCAGGTCTTTCAGCTCTACAAATTCCTTGAGATTTTCTGGATTCCTTTTTGCTTCTCGTATGACGTCTTTTAATAACTCATAGGACCGTTCACAACCGAACTCATAACCAAACGTTTCAGACATATGTTCAAAAAATTGTTGTTTACTTGGTAGGTTCATTTTTTCATTTCATGTGACATTGCCATAAAGTGTTTCTAGTCTTTTGAAGCACCCATCGTTCTTTACCCGTGCATTTGTTTCCAGCAGAAAATGAATGGACGTTCACATGCACCTATTCAAGATGTGTCACCACTCATATATGCATCAACCAAACATCTTTTTGTACACCGGAACCAATCAATGTTGTACATGATGTTGTTGTACCGTGAGAATTTTGCTACTGACGTGACTCACGTGAGGGTAATGAAACCACTCTTTAGAATGCAGGAAGCTGATATGAAGGACAGCAAAGATGCCACACATGCACTCCAATTCCCTGAACAAGAAGAGAAGCCCACCCACGCGTGTACTCAAGATACCTCAACAAAATATTCTCATTGGTACGGCAGATATCCTTGGTTAGCTTTTATTGTTGGCTCACCATTTTTATTTTTCGCATTTGCTGTAGTAAACTGCTTTGTCTTTTATTTATTCCTAATCATTGCTGAAGGCCGCACTGTCGAAACAAGCCCGGTATTGATGCAAACTGTATTATGGGCCAGTCAAACAATTGTTTTTGTGCCAGCGATCGGTGCAGCTTTGCTACTATGCTGGATGGTCAATCGATCGGGCAGACGTCGGCTCTGGGCGTTGGCTGCGTGTGGAATAATCGCTCTGCTGGCAAGTTGTTTTTCTGTGTCCTGCACATTGCCTCAGACCGAACCAGGAACGGGGAAGTTTATGGTTTGTTTCGCCGCGAGTCCGCGTTTTTGGGAAAGTGACTTCTGGCATCCGAGTCACGCTGTCGCGCCGTTGATCATCGGGGTCCTATTCGCGTTCATTGGCCGTGACACTCCAACGGACCCTAACCAGAACGTAGCCGATGCTGAATCAAGGCGGGTAGCGGCATAATCGGTGTGTCACCACTGCCTCTGGACTGACTTAGCGTGCAAGACAAATCGTCTCTGAAAAGTTGGTTCAAACCGAATGGAGAACCCTCCACTGGCATGTTCTTAATAATCTTCTAGGAATGTCGTATTGAGAGATTCGGCTATATTCTTAGAAGTTAATTCTCCTGGCTCGTTCCTTTGTTTTTGGAAACAATTTCCAGACCATACTCAATGGTCGCAAAATGCTCCCGTACTTCTGATGGTGTTTTTTCAATCCCTCTTTCGGCCAGGTAATTCCTGTAAATCTCACTGTCCTTTTTATTCAGCTCTTTTAGTTCTGCAAATTGCTTCAGATCATCCTCCCCGTCTGCTTCTTTACTACATCTTTCAATAAGTCATACGACTGCTCACAACCAAAGTCATAACCAAAGTCATAACCAAGCTTTTCAGACATATACTCAAAAAAAGATTCTTATCTGGCTGGTTCATTGGCTTCAATTCTTGTGATATTTCTTTTCTCACTCAATCATTTTCACAGGACCAATTCTTCTGTAAGTATTTCTCAGCAGAAACTGACTATGGATAACAAGAGTATGGTGTTAACCGATGGCCTGCTCACGACCATCAAGGAATCCATGATTATTATGCTCAGACTGCAATTTAAAGTATCTTGATAAGTTGATTCTTTGTATTTACTAAAGCCAACTGACTACTGCTTAAAGAACGCTTGGTGTTTTTGAATGGGCGTGCTGTGGAAAGTCGAAGGTCAACACGAGTGGTTCCGTTCCTGTGTTTTCGATTTCAACACCACCATTTGTAAGTGCGGATTGCGTGATGAATCCTATCTCAGGATACACCTCGCCAAGGATCATATCGTGGTGATATTGAACATCAAGTTTTCCAACACGCCCACTTCCACCGTTCGTGTGGAACAGTGCAGGACTCTCTGGGCAAAAATTTGTCTTACCGCCAGGCTGGACCGTGAGCCTAAGGATCGAGCACTTCTGGTCGCCAAGGAAATCTCCATAAACGATCCACTTTGCATCAACACCTTGGTTTTTGAATTCTTCGGCAGAGATAGCTGGACGTGAATTCTGTAGGACAAAGTCTGGATCCTGATTTGCTTGAAAGTCAAACTTCTCAACCAAGTAATCCCAGTCTTCGTGATGGGCCTTCGGATAGTCTTGCTCGCGACATGCATAAAACGCATCAGCTGCTCCGATCCGTCCGTCAAGTGTTAGATCCTCAGCCAAGAAGTGCTCGTCCATCGTGACGTGGAGTTCGTGCGTGCAAAGGTTCGTTGGCGAGTGTAGTACACCGTTGGGCATCACGAAGCCATTATCAAGTTGCATCATCACGTGAGGAGCTAAATGACGGATCCCATTGTATTCACTCTTTCCAAAACGTTTCATGCAGGCGAGGAACTGCTCTTTCGTCACAAACGAGTACAAACCCATAGCCGTTGTGTGATAATGCGATGCACTCACTCCGGGATTATCATATGAATTAATGTCATAGACTTCCCACTTCGTCCAATGAAGATGATCTGGAATTGGATTTAAGTTGTCAAACTTCTTCGACACAATCGGCCAGGTTGGCTTTCCGAACAATGATTGTGAGAAGGCCGTGATCTTCTCACCCATGACGGCTTCTGGATTCGCGACAATCATGTCCTGTAGCGAGATGACGTGTCCGTTTGGAGTGAGGACATGTGACTCACCTTCTCGAAACGGTGCCTTGTTTGTACGTGTGTCGATAACGCCTGTGACGATCGGGACGGTACATCCCATCCAAACTTCATCGAGCCCCGTGCCGTTCATGTAGCCCGGATAGTAGGATTTTGAAGCAAGTCGAAGGCGTTTTCCTGGCGTGCAAAATGTTCGGCCGGCATACCTGTGAAGGAGTTGCAACACCCCGTCATTTTTGTTCAGGCAGTCATCAAGAATCTCTCCTGCTGCATCACCGGAACCATCGATGACATCTTGTTGCGGGTACTCATGCAGTTTCTCTGCGAGAATTGAAGCCGAAGCAGCCATGATCCATGCACCTCAATGGTTGGAAAAAACGTGTTGATTGCCTTAAAAAATGACAAGATTTTAAATGGTGGCAAGAGTATAGTTGTTTTCAAATTCCGGAAATACAACGAGGCGTCATCTTGCGATGAAAACTGGTATTCCCGACCAGTATTCACTGACTTGATCGAGCGTTAGAACGCGATCTCGTTTAAGCAATCTGTGATTCCTTTCGTGACTCTTCGATAAGCGTCAACGATAAAAAATAAGAATCAACAAAGCTTGTTACGTACAGTCTAAAAATAAAGAAAGTCTTAACAGAATGGGTCTTTTGAGACTTCTTGAGAGAGGCTCGTGGGAGATACAATCCGCTAACGAGCCCTATTTTTGGCGTTCTATTCGGGCCAAACCTTTTTTCTGCAGAATGATAGCTGTGGGAGGCTACCATTGTGGAGTGGTTTCCAACTTCTACACTCGAGTACACCTGATCCGAGGCCGAATATGATTATTGCGGCACGCCGGTGTTTGGCGGCAGTTTTTGACCGCCTCCATGATTCACCTAAGAAAGAGTGGCTCGACACCTGTGTTGTCAGTCTGGCAGCAGTGGGATTTCTTGGACATCTGCTGCTCGTGGCGGTAGTCAACATGCTGCCGGAAATCCCACAGACAATTTTTGAGGGCCTCGATCGTAGCCTGCTCCATGCGGTTTATACACCGTTTAGCATCATCCTCTTCTACGAGGTGATCTTGCTGGTATTTGCCCTCGCAGACTCCCACACCGGAGAAGTCGCGAAGCAGTACCAGATCGTCTCGCTGATCGTAGTCCGAAGGGTCTTCAAAGACATCGGCAGCTTCGAAAGTTTCGAGCATTGGCTCGCCGAGACCGAGGCGGTGAAGGCAGTGCTGACCGACATGGGTGGCGCCGTGCTGATGTTTGTCCTCGTCACCGTTTTCACATTACTCCGTCGAACTATTCCAAAGGTGCCGATTCAACGGGACCTGGTTGGGTTCATCGAACTGAAAAAGGCGGTTGCTGTTCTGTTGCTGGTCGTGCTCTCCGGCCTTGCCATGTTGAACCTTGCGGTCTGGCTGCGGGTGTTGCCGGTGTCCCTGCTGGGACTGACACAATTGCCAGAAAATGTCGACATGTTCTTTTTCCCGCTGTTTTTTGAGTTCATGATTTTCACCGATGTGTTCCTTCTGATCGTCTCACTTGCCTACTACGATCGGTACGAATACGTATTCCGGAATGCCGGCTTCGTTATTTCCACCGTCTTGCTACGGGTTTCGCTCTCAACCCCCAAGCCCTACGATATTGGTGTCGCGCTGACCGCGATGGCCTACGGGGTAGCCATCCTTGCGGTGTTTGGCTGGTTCAGTTCAATCGTCAGCCATCAGAAACCTCCCGACGGCAGCGACAAACTCCAAAAATGAATGTTGAGCCAGGCTTCTTCTGAAAAATAGATATCTCTGAGAATATTCTTATGCATGCCGAAGACCCATCTCTACGTACTCATCATATTTTCGAAGATTCCCACCAAACTATGCCTGTTGTAACAAGGAATGACACTATGCCACGATCTTTATCTTTTTTTGCACGCATCTTCTTTGTGAGTTTTCTAAGCTGCGGGCTTTCTGGTGCACACGCAACAGAAACAGTCAATGTCGATAACTTTGTCCGTGCCGAGACCGACCTTACGTTTAAACGGTACGTCGACAAAGGAGCCTTTGGGAAATTTTTTCACATACGGCAGCCGACACCAATTGATAAACAAGACGTTATCAGAATGAATCGTGACACTCTTTATTCTGCTGGAGTCTTTGATCTTGATGCCTCGCCACTCACCGTCATCAAGCCAAATGCTCATGGCCGCTTTCTTTCCATGCTGGTTATTAACCAAGATCATTCGATGCAGCCCGTCATCCACGAGGCGGGCACGTTTAAATATTCCCGAAAAAAAATTGGTACTCGCTACGTCTTTGTCCTTTTCAGAACATTTGTTGATGCAAATGACCCAAATGATATTAAGGTTGCAAATTCCCTACAGACTGAAATTATTTCGAGACAGTCGGATGAAGGAAGTTTTGAGGTTCCAGACTGGGACGAAACATCACTCCAAAAAGTGCGCGATGCGATAAATGTCTTAGCCTCAACCAAGCCCGACACCAATGGAATGTTTGGCGACAAGTCAAAGCTAAATCCCATCAGCCATCTTCTTGGAACGGCCTACGGTTGGGGAGGTAACCCTGAGGAAGCTGCCACCTATGTGAATGTGGTACCTGATAAAAACGATGGGAAGACTCCATATGAACTGGTTATTACAGAACAGGTGCCAGTAGACGGATTCGTCTCGGTGACTGTTTATAATTCAAAAGGATTTATGGAAGAAAATAGTCTGGATGCTTACTCGGTCAATAATGTGACAGCAGAGAAGGACTCAGATGGTACCGTCACGATTCACTTTGGGGGTGATCCCAAGAATCTCAACTACCTACCGATAACTTCGGGCTGGAACTATGTCGTTCGTATGTATCAGCCAAAAAAAGAGATTCTCGATGGTTCATGGAAATTTCCTGAACCGCAATCGGTCGAATAAGATAATTGGCTTTTATGCCACATTAAAAATTTTCATTATTTTTATATCCATACACTCTTTTTATTCCCTCGCAATCATCATGAAACGATGATCACATCTGGAGGGAGAATCCTGAGTGGCTGTAGCCAAGGGGCAGGCAAGAGATGCTACGAGGAAAGTCCCTCCTGCTGGCGATTCGTTCGAGTATGCTACAGGGAATACCGCTGAATTACTTCTCCCTACCTTCTATCCGAAAGTACCCTTCCATCATGAAACACCTTGTGCTGTGCTTATTGATTTTCGGCTTCGTGCAAAATGCGTTCGCCGACGACCCGACCCCGCCTGTCACGAAGCTGGTCAAACCCGGCAAGTTGATCGCAACTGAGAAGTTCGATCAAGAAGACTCCGTCGGCACTCAAAAGAAGCGTGGTACAGCAGGTTGGGCGACCGTCCTGGGCGATTGGAAGATCGTCAATGGTGCGGCCTCTGGCATCAGTGAACCGCCAAGTGAGAAGCGGCCCAAAGGTCATGCTGCCGGTTGCGATCAGATCGTCGATCTAGATGATTTTGTGATCAGTGGCGAGTTTAAGCTGGGCGACGCTCACCAGGTTGGCGTGATTACGCGTGATTCCAACCAGCCGCCTCTTCATCTAGGGCGAGTACTGATTACGAAAAAATCGATCTGGATTCAGAAGATGACCGGCATCTCAAAGGAAACCCGCTCCGAAGTCCTGACCAAGATGAACGTCCCGGTCGACACCAACAACTGGCACAAGTTTGTGGTCGAAGTTCAGGGAAGTCAGTTCCTCGCTCGAATTGATGACCACGTCTTGGAAGCAAAACATCCGCGTTTCGCGGACCACAAGGGGCGGATTGGTTTTATTGCTGCGGGCGAAGGGGCCCAGTTCCGTAATGTTTCGTTGTGGGAAGCTACGAAGAAGTAATCAGCCGCTACGGCTGATTACCTGCCTTCAGTATAGATCCAGTGAATAACACACAGGCATTCTCCACGGGGCGTTTTTTTTCGGAATACCCATGGTTGTTACAGAAAGAAATCAGCACTTATAAAGTACGATTTCTTTTAATTGGCGAATCTTTTTACGACTTGTCAACTACTATCACGGCTAATGTACTAGTCGCATTAGTGATCACTAGAAATCAAAGAAAGAAGAAAGCCCCTAAATTGCGGCTTCATCGAAGAGGGAAGTGGGTGATACAGGACTCTGAAACATTTCAAAACAAGCTGTTTTCTTTCTGACTGCTGACTTTATCACAAAAAACCTCATCGCTTAGTTTTGT
Source organism: Planctomycetota bacterium (assembly GCA_014238855.1). Lineage (GTDB taxonomy): Bacteria > Planctomycetota > Planctomycetia > Pirellulales > UBA1268 > UBA1268. The sequence goes on along the minus strand of JABAAH010000047.1, from coordinate 13,240 downwards.
AGCACGACAGCTTTTTTCTTATCACCATCCTCAGTCCTGAAATCCTTCAATATATTTTTGAAGCCGTTCCATTTGAAAAGTGACTTAGTATGAGGTGATCATCGTATGGTAGTGCTACCAACCCGAGGGTCTGTCGCAATTCGCTCAGGACGATCTGCCAATGAAAATTGAAAACTAGGGTGATGGGGGGTTGAAATACACGCCCGGAGATAACAAGCCATATCCAACTGATCGAGATTTCCAGATAGTGCTAAACCTTCTTTGTGAGAACGTTGGGGACGTGAGAATGTCTGACCCTTTTGGAAAATAAACCATGGCACACGATCTCGATGAGTGTCACTAGAACAGTACTCCCGTACATTTGATTCATGATCACCATATATAACAACCGTAGTGTCGTCTGGAAGTTGCTCTACATATGACTTAAGTGTCCGATCAACGTAACGCATGTTATTGAGATAGCGTTCCTGAATGCTTGTTGGGTGTTTGTATAGTTCGCGTTTTTCTATAGGCAATTTTTTGAAAGGTGCATGGGACGTAATTGTAATGACAAAATGAAATTGTGAGTCCTTAGCAGCTCGAAGAGTTTCAGCTGAAAATGCAAGTAACTCATCATCCCATTGGCCAGCAATTTGATGATTTTTCAACTCCTCTGAAAAATAAATTTGATCGAAACCCATTTGCTCATAAGCGTTTCGTCTTTGAAAAAAACTGCCTGTGTTACCGTGGAATGCAATCGACTTATATCCTCGCTGAGAAGCAAGTCGTGGAAGGGAATGCTCGTAAGAAAAACCTGGTACCTGGAAGGGGTTCAATTTGCCGATTGGTGTGGCAGACATTAGTAAAGAAAAATCTGCTTCAGATGAGCCTGTTTGATGAAATGGCTTTACAGAATACGTCATTGCAACTTCATGAAGGCTTTTCAGAAATGGCATGACAAATTTGTCCCTGACTCTCGACTCAATGGCAAGGTAGTCAAGGCTCTCGACCTGTACCACCGCAATATGTTTTCCCAACGGGAATGCTGGATCAATATTTACAAGGACATTACTTTTCAATTCGGCCTTTTCATTGGCATCTTGAAGTAATGCAGAACTATCAAAGGTTAAATATTCCGTTATCCAGGCAACGGTGTATCCGTAGGTGTATTCGGGACTTCCTAGACGAATTTCACGTATTGGTTTATGTATACCGGCGAGGAAAAATGCTATGAGCAAATAACAAACAGCGTAGGAAGCGGTCCATCTAAAGTAGATGTGTTTCGGTAGTTGTTTTCGTGGAATTGCAGTATTAATCAATACTTTTAAAGCAAAAGCAAAAAATACAAAAGCTATAATGTGCCATCGTAAAAAAGTGAATGCCGCATCACTTACAGCAAGCCCCTCACCTGATTGATTGATAAAAACAGTGTATGAAAGTGGCTTGCCGAAATAGTTGGAATAAACCACGAGCATGCTTGAACTCAAAGCCCAAAGGCTAAACGCTAAGGTAAGCAAGTTTTTGTGGAAGAGGCATATAAAAAACCCACACGCAGTGATGTTCAATGCCATCCGACGAGCGCTGTCTTTAACCAATGTGCCTGTTTCAATAGTAGTACTTGGGCATGCACTCCAGTGCTGGATGAACAGTATTTCTGTGGCCCAGACGCTTATAAGAAGACCAATTAAAGCGTAGGCAAAGAGCTGTTTATTAACATAGAGGTTGTTCCATGCTCTACGAAGTGATGCCATATTAAAAGTAAGAAAGCGAGAAGAAAATGGACCAGAATTTGTGTCACAAACCCAATTTCTTTTCGACCTCTCGAAATCTGAAAATTAAGTACTGTCAGGTTTTGTCAGATTATTCCGAAACGGAAAGAATGGTTCCCTATTTGTTGAATGAAAGTACAGCCTATTTTGCCCAGTTGGTTAGCAGGCCTGCGATTTCAGGCGGATAGAAAAGCTGTTTAACAGTATCTTCTTATGGCTGGAGAGGAAAAGTTAAAGAGCCTAGGTAGCTGGTTAGTCAAAGAGTCAGTTGAAATTGAGTCACTTGATCAAATTGCTTTATTTAAGCAATTTTTCAAAATAGTTTCATAAGCTAACGTAGTGGATGCTGTGTTGTCTAAAACGACTTAAGTGAATTCACGAGTAAGAGATGCCTGTGGATTCACGCTTGGGGGTCAAAAAGTATCGATGGCCTGTTGCGCTTAACGGAAGATCCATCGGCTGATGTTCGATCAAACACTGCGATTGGTTGAGCACGGCTCGGACAGACATTCTCTTTGATAGTTTTGTTATTAGATTTGAAACTGGTTGGAATTGTGACTAATTCATCCCCACAATTTGGCTGAAAAGGGAGTCAAAACAGCGAGAAGTTAAAACTGCCCCTGTCTATTTATAAGAGTGCGTTTTGTTGAACGTTCAATCAGTCAGCCAACGCCTTGAATGAGCGTTAGAACGCAAATTCATTCGTAGCCTTTGCGGGATTTACAACTCTTTTTGCGACTCCTCAACAAGCGTTAGCGCTACAAAACAAGGGTCAACGAAAGTTAAAAAGTATAGTCAGAAAACGAAAAAAGCATCAAGACATCCTGCGTTCCGAGACTTCTTGAGAGTACCTAGTGGGCCATACAGGACTTGCAACTAAGCCGTTTTCCCCGTGAGTTAGGCCACTTTCCCTTTTGGTATCTCAATAGGTGTCTCACTTGTATGTATTTTGAATTATTCTTCATCGTTATTGGAGTTGGGACAAGCTTCGCTCCAATCGTCAGTAGTATATGGAATCCAATCGCCTTCGCCGACGCTCTCTGCATGAATATCACATCCATGTGTTTCAACCCACTTTAAAAAGTCTACTGGTAGCGTTTTGTCGCATGTTATGAAGACATGGATATCGCCTTCGTCACCATTAAAAATCGTCTTTGGTAACGCATTAATGCGACTGATAGAATCAAATCTGCCTTTTAATGCCTCTTCATTGGCAATTATCGCTGCAATCTCTTTGATGGCTTTAGCGTCGCCGTTTATTTTGATACTCGATGTGTATTCGTAGCTCATCAAATTCCTTTATATCGTGAGTTTTGTCACTAGCTGGCAGCATACCATGCCTAGTTTTATCTTCAAATTTCTTCGTCCCCCGCGCCGCCTCCGCGCTGAAGGTCTTCTGCACATCTAATACATATTCAATTACAGAATAAAAACAAAAGTAAATATATGTACGTAAAAAAATAGTACGCAAAGTGAAGGCTAAAGGTCTGGTAGTGACCAACGAACACCGTGCGTACTATTAATAAAACCTATTAGTAATGACACTAATATGATTTTTCGTAGAAGAAAGTAATTAAAAGAACTTTTTCTACTAATTCTATTTAACTATTTCCTATTTATATACACACGTAAACACTTCGATAATTTACTTATGTATTGTTAATTTTTCCTTATACGTAAAAACAAAGGTAGAAAAGAATTTGCGATCTAAAGGTGGTGGCGAGGCGCAATAGTAAACTATGCCACCTTCCAGCTAGAATTCCGTCTGAGCGCATTTTTGAGCCTCTTGCGCTGCTTCTTACGCCCAATATTTCGATGCGCCATTTGTTCTTTGTGGCTGAGTCTGTCGTCGTCTCAATTCGTTCTATCAGCTATGGCCTCTTGTATGTCTTCTTCTGCTGCTGATGGAGCAGAACAAAACGCCATGTGGCGCCATTTATCCTTTGACACATCTTCTCTATCTAATGTCAGGTTACAAAACCCCATCCGCTGATAGGAGTCATACAATTTTTTACTTAGATGCCACTCCTTTTGATTATCTTTTTCCATTGTTAAATTTACATCTTAATTGCTGAGCCACTCTACATACTCTTCTGGTCTCCTTATAACGGGCATATCAATTTTAAAATGATGCGCGACGAAATGTAATAGCACCCCGTTTTCTTCTGCAAACATTTTTAATGTCTCCATTATTGCCCTGAATAAACCCTGCCCCCTCGCCTCTGGTCTAATATACATTTGCATGAGTTTAGTGGTCTTACACATATTCTATTCATCAGTTAAAAAATTCAATTGACCATGAGCTAAAGAAAAACCTCCATGACATATCTTTTCAAATTCATCATAAAATACGTAATGAATATCATTCGGTATTTTTGCATACGCAGACATTTGTTGTCGAAATTTTCCGGCTGGAGAATCCCACCAAAACTTGCGGTATGCTTCGATGCTGTTTTTATGCAACATTAGCAACGCCTTTCATGTAGGACGTTACGCATCAAGCGATTCGCTAGAGCCTCATCGAAATGGCAGGCTCTCATAAATCTTTTGCGAATCTTTTGCAGTTCCCTTTCTGCACCTAAGTCTCTACGCTCTGCAAGCCGTCCACAGGTATGTTGTATTTGTTGACACGTAACATATCCATGATACGGCGCTGCTTCTAATTTATCTACAAACCAACTATTCGTATGATAAAAACCAAACTGTTCTCCAAGGTCTCGTATTAATGCTGCATTTGTTTTACTCATTGTCTATCTCCGCAAGTCTATTATTGATGACGTTAATAATTTGTTTAATAGAATTTGTAATAGATAAGGTAATCCAATTGTTTTCATTCCTGTATACATTCTGGTTTACGATCTTAATAAGATTGTCCGTTGTATATGTCGGCTCTATTGTCACTTGATATTTTTGTCACTTGATATTTTGCGTGGCGTATTATTGTATTATCTGGTATTAAGATTTTTAAATCTTCACCAAAATTTGCTAATACATTTTTACGACGAAAGCTTCCCCCAGCATAAATAGCGAACGCCTCTGGTTATCGTGAAACCTGTGCGAACTTGGAGCGAGATGGATGGATTAGAAGAAATCCGCATTACTCAAATTTCGCGGGAAAAAATTCCCTTATCCATTCCGATTGCAGGCCAACTGGTGGAACAAACCGCTAAAACTTTTCAGCGTGAAGCAAAGAATTAATAAGAAAAACTTTCATTGTGTTGTTGGTGGTGATGGCGGGAAACACAACAAAGAGTTGGTGGAGTAAGGTCGATGACTATGGGCGTTATCATTCGCCACTTACAAATTTATCAAAGAGTGTTCGTAAGTATTTGAGTTGTAATGGACGGGGTGTTGTTGGTTTTGACTTCGCTAACTTTCAACCAGCACTCCTAACTCGTCAGAAAATAAATGAAATATCTGATTATGAGAATGAAAAATATTGTTCATTGTGTTCGCGTGGTGAGATTTACGAGTACATGGCAGAACAATGCCCACGCTATGAATCAAGGGACGAAGCCTAGACTGATTTCTTAACGATGCTCAATAAAACAAATGAGTCAATGAGGAAGATGGAACTGTTCAAAACCTTCCAAGTGTCTTTTCCTAGGTATGCGGATACAGTTCTGAAAATCAAGGAAGATTTACACTTTGCAATGACAAAGTTTCTCCAATGGCATGAAACACAAATCATTTTTGGAGGAATGGTGAGGGAGTTTATGACTAAAAGTAAATCTCCATTCTTCACTGTTCACGATTCTGTTTACTCAGCGAACACTGAAAAACAAATTCTCAAAGATGTACTGACTAAAAAAATTATTGATTACGACTTGCCTACGAGGGTGAGGGAGGAAGAGTGTCTGATCACAACACCACCACCCATCAATGTCGGGATGAAAGTAAACAATAATTACCAATCAACTTTGATTTGATTATTGAAGTTAGAAAATAGATTGGCGAAACCTTCACCATCGCCCTACAAGAGCAACAAAAACGAACGTCTTTTAAAGAATTGCAGTTTATTGCTCACAGTTCATTGACAGCAAGAAGTTGGAACAATCGTTCCAGATTTACGCGAGTGGATCATTTCGACGCGAGAAGATTCGCAAGAAATATGGAAATGATTTGGAAATTCTTTCAAAGAAAATCGTGAACAGTTTGAAAAAATTAAAGAAGCAGAAATAGATCTCAATCTTTGTAAGCAAGAGATAGAATGTGAACTCCATACAACTATTTGGCCAGAAATTTTTGGTGAATTTATTAGTGATGCTTCAATACTTATGGATTTAAAGTCGCCTACAAACTTCCAAGATGTTGAAAAGTTATTAGAGTCTGAAAAATATCTCGTTGATGAAGCAAGCAGTTGGCTTTAATAACCAAAAATCGTTGGAACTTGGATAGAGATTTGATTGAGGCATTCATCAGGTATGTTTTCAATCTCGTATAAATATTATCCTTAATTATTTATTTACTCTCTCAAAGCCATTCCAAGTTGTGTCTAAACCACCAGCGATTTTTGTGCCGCGATAACGCGAAAACGCCGCGAAGATAAAACCCCCACCTTCTTTATAAGAAGAGAAAATATTGAGGGTAATATTTGTTGAGTGTTATCGTGAACGCCTGTTAGAACGCATTCTGTCTTGCGGTAATCGGGACTCTTTTTGAATCGGGACTCTTTTTGGGACTCCTCATCGGGAATCACTACGCATCATCGACTATTAATAAATGTCACGACGTAAAGCCAGAAAAAGAAAAAAGCCTCAAAACATCCTGTGTTCCGAGACTTCTTGAGAGTACCTAGTGGGCGATACAGGGCTCGAACCTGTGACCCCCAGCTTGTCGAGCTGGTGCTCTAACCAACTGAGCTAATCGCCCGGGTCAAGAACTTAATTCTGACCCCCAGTTCATTTCCGTCAACCCGCTAATACGATGAATCTTCAAAATGGTGTGGTACAATCAGCTCCAGCGATAGCGTGATGCCCACGATATTGCCAAAATTGCCAGATTGGACTCAGCTTCGTTGAATCACCTTCTTTCCGCCCTGCAACGCTTTGAACTGCGGTCAACAGGAAAGTGGTTTCTTCTTTCAGCTATCATCGGCCTCGTTGCCGGCCTTGGTGCCATAGGTTTCCACGCAATTGGACAGGCAGTCCAGTTTACAGCCCTTCAGCAAATCGCGGGCTTTCACCCACGTGAGGCAGAAGCGGAAGGTGCCCTCTTTGAAAAAATGCCTGGTGAGGTAAATCAACAGGCTCAAAATACTCATGAGCCAGAGGACCATAGCGGGTTTCGGCCATGGCTGCTTGTCCTTGTGATGGCCGGTGGCGGACTTGCCTCTGGAGTGCTTGTCTACACCTTTGCCCCTGAAGCAGAGGGCCACGGAACGGATGCAGCAATTGACGCCTTCCATAATAAGCGTGGTGAAATTCGTGGTCGTATTCCAATTATTAAAACGATCGCATCCGCAATTACCCTCGGCACTGGTGGGTCTGCCGGTCGTGAAGGACCAATTGCACAAATTGGTGCCGGGTTTGGCTCATATCTAGGGGGTTTACTCAAACTCCCTGCACGTGACCGCCGTATTATGCTCGCCGCCGGCATGGGTGCTGGTGTTGGTGCAATTTTCCGAGCACCACTCGCCGGTGCAGTGTTTGCAGGAGAAATCCTCTATCGTGATGCCGATATCGAAAGTGATGCAATTGTTCCAGCGGCTATTTCCTCTGCGGTTGCCTACTCTGTGTTCTGCCTCTGGCTTCCTCCATCACTTCGCTTTGTGCCACTTTTTGGTGCAAACATTCGATATGCAATCGACTCACCGCTGGAACTTTTACCCTACGGCGCGATGGCTATCGTACTTGCACTTGCCGGTGTGCTGTACATCCAGACGTTTTACGGCATCCATCATCTTTTCAAAAAATTGCCAGTCCCTCCACATGTCAGGCCACTTATTGGGGCTACTCTCGCCGGGCTTATTGGCATTGGTCTCTGGTTTTCCTTTGAACAAAACCATGACGCACTTGCTGTGCTTGGAAGTGGTTACGGTATTCTTCAAAAGCTCTTTACATCAGGTGAGACAGTAGGTCCTTTGCTCCTTGTTACCGTTGCACTTGTCAAGATTCTGACAACCTCGCTGACAATTTCATCAGGTGGTTCAGGCGGTGTTTTCGGACCGTCAATGGTGATTGGTGGCTGTCTCGGTGGGGCGGTCGGGATCGTTTTTCATGCCCTGTGGCCCGACCTTGTAAAACAGCCAGAAGCTTTTGCCATTGTTGGTATGGCCGGTTTCTTTTCAGGGTGTGCACGTGCACCACTCTCAACGGTCTTAATGGTAAGTGAAATGACCGGTGGCTATAGTCTGCTGCTGCCAACACTTTGGGTTTCAACTCTCACCTTTCTCTTAGGACGTCGCTGGACACTCTACATAAAACAAGTCCCAACGCGACTTGACTCACCAGCACACCGTGGAGACTTTTTCGTTGATGTGCTCGAAGGCATCAAAGTAGACAACGTCTTCAAACGAGCTCCAGAGTTAAAGCTTATCCATGAAGGAACAACCCTCGATGATATTGTTCACGCATTGGCAGAATCGATTCAACGATACTTCCCTGTGGTTGATGCTCATGGAAAGCTGGTCGGAATTTTCTCAGAAGAAGATGTACGAGGCTATCTCTATGACGATACAATTTGGCAGATTGCCAATGCTCGAGATGTCATGAACGGAAATGTCGTGACGGTTACGCCGGATGATGATCTGAACACAGCCCTGGGCAAGTTTACAGCGACCAATGTTGATGAACTTCCTGTAGTTTCGGCTGACGACCGACAGCACCTGATCGGCATTATCACACGAAAAGATGTGATTACTGCCTACAATCTGAGGCGTCTTGAGCATGAGAAAATGCGACGAGCCGCCGAGGTCTATCAGGAGCCAGCAGGGCAGGCATAAGCCCGCCTTGTCTCAAAGATAGGGGGCACGTTACTGTGCCATAACTGCATAAGAGTATTCTGCTTTCTTTTTGTATTTGAAAGACAAGGACTTTTCCATTCATGCCAACCATTCATCTGATTGATCCGAAAAAATCTACGACACCAGCTGAAATAAAATCATTTCCCTCTGGTACTCGTCTTGCGGATATTGTCGCGACATTTGTGACGGAAAAGACAAAGAGAAAGAAAAGGCCAATCGCCGCCGTCCTTGACAGAAAGGTCGTTGGACTCGACAGTCTCCTGCCAGAAGAAGGAGAGCCGGCTGTCGAATTCCTGTTGCCAGGTGATCCTCGCGCTCTGCCGGTCATGCGGCATTCGGCTGCTCATATTATGGCACGAGCCGTCATGCGACTGTTCGAGGGTGTGGAACTGGCTTTCGGCCCAACAGTGGGCGATGGGTTTTACTATGACATGCGTGCAGAAAAACCTATCACTGAGGAAGATCTTCCAAAAATTGAAAAAGAAATGTGGAAGATTATCACAGAAGATGAAGCATTCGAACGAGTTGACGTTGATCGTGATAAAGCAGTTGAAATTGTACGTGACCTCAATCAGCCTCTTAAAGTGGAACATATTGAGACTGGTTTAGCAGAGCAACCATCACTTTCATTTTATCGACAGGGCGAATTTGTTGACTTGTGTCGAGGCCCGCATATACCGAGCCCAGGATGTATTGGTGGATTTAAGCTGACGAGTCTTGCCGGTGCCTATTGGAAGGGTGATGCAAAGAATGCACAGCTTCAGCGACTGTATGGAACGGCCTGGTTTACACAGCAAGACCTTGACCGACACCTTGAAGCGCTAGAGGAAGCCCGAAAGCGAGATCACCGTGTCCTTGGAAAACAACTGGATCTTTTCACAATTAGTCCACTTGTCGGCTCCGGACTTATCCTTTGGATGCCTAAGGGCGCTACGCTACGCAGTGTGCTCGAAGGATTTGTTCGAGAAGAACTGACAGCACGTGGGTATGAGCCGGTCTACACACCGCATATCGGCAAAGTTGATCTCTACAAGATTTCAGGCCACTTTCCCTACTATGCTGACAGCCAGTTTAAACCGATTGTGATGCATGAAGATGAACAGTATCTGCTCAAGCCAATGAACTGTCCGCATCACACGATGATCTATAAAGCTCGACCACGAAGCTATCGTGAACTACCTTTACGGCTTGCTGAGTTCGGCACTGTCTATCGATACGAGCAATCTGGTGAGCTCGGTGGAATGACCCGAGTGCGTGGATTTACTCAAGACGATGCCCATATTTTTTGTACACCGGACCAGGTTGAGCACGAGGTGGCAGGCTGTATCGACTTCACGGTGAAAGTGCTTGAAAGCCTTGCCTTTGATTCCTATCGTGTTCGGCTAGGATTTCGAGATAAATCAAGTGACAAGTATGTTGGTGACCCTGAGCGTTGGGATGAAGCAGAAACTGCGATCGAAAAAGTCGCCAGGGAAATGAATCTTCCGGGCTGTGAACCAGAGCCAGGGGAAGCAGCGTTCTATGGTCCGAAAATCGACTTTGTCATTAATGACTCTCTTGGTCGGGAATGGCAGCTTGGCACGGTGCAGTTGGACTACAATCTGCCCAGCGCTGAACGTTTTGATCTTGAGTACATTGGCTCAGATAGCGGTCGCCATAAACCAGTGATGATTCATCGGGCACCCCTTGGCAGTATGGAGCGATTTATTGGCGTGCTGATTGAGCACTTTGCAGGTGCGTTCCCGCTATGGCTTGCACCCGAGCAGGTTCGCATTCTTCCAGTCAGTGAAAAAAGTGAGGCATATGCCAGAAAGGTAGAAGCAGCGTTTAAGGCAGCTGGTCTACGGGTTGGCATTGATCTCGATGCTGAAAAACTCGGTGCTAAAATTCGAAAGGCACAGCTTGAGCTTATCCCCATGATGGTCGTTTGTGGTCCACGGGATGAAGCTGCTGGTACCGTCAGTATGCGAGACCGTTTGGATGGTGACCTTGGTGCGATGAGCCTGGAGGCAGCGATTGAACAACTTCGCGACGAAAACGCACGACGCGTTGTTCGACATAAGCCGAAACCATTCGGCATCGGTGGAGAAAATCCTTCAGTGGCAGCAAAAGATTACTAACCTGAAGAATGACGGAACTCGTGTTACAGTTTGTGCTCCTTGAACATATCGGCCATCCAGATGACCCGGTAGGGAAGCATTTTGATCTTCTTCTGGAACAGCCGAAGGCCTGTGAAACGTGGCGACTTGCTGAGATTCCTGTAGCGGAAGGACCTTCAGTAGCGGCCGCCCAACTCCCAGATCATCGACTTGCCTGGCTCCATAAAGTTGAGGGAGAGGTTTCTGGCGGACGAGGATTTGCTCGGCGAGTCGATGGTGGTTCATATAAATCGCTTACCACCAGTTCTGCAGGCGAAGTACGAGCGGTTCTGCTCTCTGGAACTACGCTTTCTGGTGTCCTGAGAATAACACAAACAGAAGCAACGCTTTCGCAAGAAGGCACCATGTGATCAATCAAAAGCCCCGATAATATTCGTATATGTATTGGTGCCTTAATATGTGTTGGTGTGTTGATTTTTTCTCATTGTCTTGTCAAGACTACCAAGTGTCGCATGGCAAACAGCAGCATCAAAAGATCCCGCTGTTCTTCGTTCGTCAGGCTTTAGTCATCACATTTTTCAAATGAAGAGTTGATCTGCTTACCACCTTGAGTGAATCAATTAGAACGCAGGGCAAGGCAGGGCATAGCGGCATACGTCGCAAGGCATTTTGCCATGAGTAATTGGATATGGATTCGACTCCTTTTGGGGGTATCGGGTCGTTACAACAGACATTGTGGCACCGTTGCGCCTGGTTCACTTGGAACCGAGCAATTGGAACAACGAATGCTTCTTTCGGTGACATCTGGTAGTGAATCTCGTGGAACAGAAATCCTGCACACTGCCCCCACGCCTGTAAGTATGGAAATGTCAATGTATATGACCGAACAGGTCGTATCCCCTCTACCAGCTATAAGCACAGTGCCCGTGACCTGGGGGCAAGGATTGTCTGATCCAGAACAGCCTTCTGCCTGGGACATTACTGGGATGCCGCTGGGCGAATTTCACTCTCAGCTGAACTTTGTGAAGCGTGACACCATTGATCCACTTTTAGCACCGGGTAATCCAGACTTCTGGCATGCTCATGATTTTTTTGTAAATCCGAGTGTTCATGAAAACTCGACACTGGAAAGTCTGATGCAAGCAGGTGCATCGGATGCAGCTCCAGCAAACAATCTTTCGGTCTACTGGGTGCCGAGCTTGTTGAATACAACAAGCAATGAATTTGTAACACCACTGGATAGTTCGATTGCTTATTACGCCGTTCAAAAACCACTCGAGCCAAGCAAGATCGTCGACATGCCCGCAGGCCTATCGATTATTGCCGGGTCCGCCGTGCCAACGGAGCGCCAGCCAACAGCCGTCATGTTTTGGAATTACATCGGGACTTCGACGCAGTACGACCATATACCGCAAGGAGAGGAGTGGCAGGATCTACCACTGCAAGCCGTCGTTATGTTTCCCCAGTTCTGGGACGGTACAAGTCTTACCGGAACAAATTTCAAAGATCATATGGCGTACGATCGGGGTGGCGATGGTGGTCCGAGTAGTCATCCTTATCTTCTGCCAGAAATTCAGCTGCAGATTCACTACGGCCGGACACCACAGGATGCCACATTAGTCCTTTCATCAGACTCGATGACAGTAGATCACCCGGACTATGCGCCTGGGTGGAGCATGCACGCCGATTTTATTCATACACCTTGGCCGGAACAGGATACCGAGGGCAATCTTTACGATGGCTTTGTTCGTCGAGTGAATGACAATCTTCGGTGGCCAACTGTAGCCGGTACTGATGGGAATGCTGCGAGACCAAATCCTATGGGATTAGAGCAGCCGTTTACACCAGCTTCGATTGTTCTTGATGCAACACTCCCAGGCATACCGGCTTCCGGTCCTGTTCAATTGCCGCCAGTCAGTGCCCCAATTCAGCCTCCGATGATGGGGCCGGCTCCTCTTACACCGCGGCCTCCCAGCCTAGCTCTTCCAACGCGACCTACGTTTGAAATCAGTATTCCGCTGCCGACGCTCAATGGTCCTGATCTCAATCTCGTCTGGCCAACTTCTGACGTTGTCATGCGTACGGGAGTATCGAATGGAATTCACGGAACTGTTACTGATGCTGATGACATAACAAGTCTGAGGCTTGCAGTACGGCACGAAGGCGGTGCGTACTGGCGTCCTGATGAAAGTTTTGGATTGCTGCAATGGCATGACGGTGACATCGTTGCAGATGATGGTCATTGGCGACTCATGCTCTCGCCTCCTGCTGCAGGGGAGTATGTCGTCACAGTCGTTGCAACAGATGCGGCAGGGGAAAGAAGTGTAGCGACAACACCATTTCGGGTGATTGGTGAAACATTGGTAGCACCACCAATGATATCTCCAGTTGACGAGGTGCCGGGCCCTGAGCCGAGTCAGCCACCAACT
>JABAAH010000046.1:2413-22103 GCA_014238855.1 Planctomycetota bacterium | reverse complement strand
TTTCATAGCAGCGTCGCCAATGTTGTTGTTGTAATCCCCAACAACGATAACTCTCTTGGTTACCTCTTTCGGGAGTACCGTGGTCGCAAGACTATGAGCGTGACCATCGTTTGCGTTCGACTTGCAGATATGTAGTGAGTGAAATGCGAATGAAACTCCATCAATATTAGTTGTAGCCCTGACAACCGATGCGGGATTCCAGCCGCGGCCCGTGAGTTTGTGTTCTTCACAACCCTCTAACGGTGTCCTGCTGAGAATCGATTTGTATTTGTCCTTGTGACTTGCAGATGAAATCTTGCCTACATACCTGTGTTCCATTCCCAGAACTTTGCCCACGCGAGCTGTCCAGTCGCCATTTGGAACTTCATTGAACCCAATGATGTCCAAATTGTATGATTTGAACATATCCCCAACTTGTTCGGGGGTTGTGCTCCTGCCGAACTCCACATTGTAAGAAGCAACACGTACCGTAATTGAATCATCAGCCTCTAGATCGGCCAGGCTGAGTGTTGCTCGACACATGCACGCAATAACAAGAGACCATAGGGTTATGGTTCTCATTCTAAATCTGTCCTGTACGATTGAGTTTTTGTGCACGCGGTCTCTTAGGGAGCAACCTGCAGCGGTCGCATGTCTCGCACCATATTTTTTTGTATCTTTCAGGCCGACCTGTTTCCAATCGACGTGCTGCTTGTGCATGCGTTTAATGAGCTGATAACAGGTGATTAGTAAAAGAATGACTGGATTGTTGAAACAGATGGAAGATTTATTGAGGTCGCCAGAAATACATTTCTCGATGGAATAGGTAGGCAAAAGATGGACTCTAGAGGGCTCAATAGTATTTGCAAGTCACGGGAACGCATTGTAGACCAAAGTCAGGATGATCACCGGTACTCTGGCACTTTGAAGAACATTTGAACTGCTGTTAGTAGTCTAGAGACCATAACCTGAAGGCGAGGAAGGTGTTGTGCTGTCAGTGAGTTGCAGGAATGTCCGAAACGGTTCCAGTGGGGCTCTCGGCAAAGCTGGTGTGTCTGTCTGGCCATACCTGTTCAGCAGTCTGCATTAACAGATGTTCATACGAACTACCGTGTTGCCGGCCTTGTTATCGGTGAGTGGTTTGGGCATGACGAGGAGAGCGTCAAGATAATAGTTCGTGCGGTTTGTCTATCTTCGAGCAAAGCGAAGCACGAAATGGTCGTGCTTCGCACTTACTCGAAAGTAATAGTGGGCCTCCCGGGACTCGAACCCGGAACAAACGGTTTAAAAGACCGCTACTCTAACCAATTGAGTTAGAGGCCCTGTTTAATTTGTGTTTCACTGTCATCCGTAAGGCAACAAATCATGTCATACAAATACAGAAAACCATTAGGCAGTATTGCTATGGTTTTTTCTGATTCGTACACATCAGATGATACGTCCTATCCCTGGAATTGAAACTGGTATGCACCAACAACGGGAATGCCCGAGAGAGGATTTGAACCTCCACCCAGTTGCCTGGACAAGAACCTGAATCTTGCGCGTCTGCCAATTCCGCCACTCGGGCAGGCGACTCCACTAAGAGAGTATCCCTGCGTCGTATGAGATTACCAGCCACTATTCAGGAGGCAAGAGACGGTGCCCGTATCCGCACTCGGCAGAAGGGTAGTTATTCTGGAAATAGCTGCGTTGAGAGATATCGTTCGCCAAGGTCAGGAAGGACAACCACTATCATTTTACCTTTGTTCTCTGGTCGTTTTGCGACTTCGAGAGCACCCCATGCGGCGGCACCACAGCTTATACCGCACATTAAACCCTCTCGTTTCGCGAGTTGACGAGCAGTTTCCATGGCGTCTTCATCATCAACTTTCACCACCTCATCGATAATGTCGAGGTTGAGAATGTCCGGAATGAATCCCGCGCCAATACCCTGAATCAAATGTTTTCCAGGTTTAATCACATCACCAGCCAATTTCTGAGTGATGACTGGGCTATTGAGCGGTTCAACGGCAACAACACGGATTTCTGGATTCTTTGCCTTCAGCGCTTCACCGCAGCCAGTGATTGTTCCGCCGGTACCGACTCCACAAACAATGATGTCAACTTGGCCATCTGTGTCCGCCCAGATTTCTTCAGCAGTAGTTTTTCTATGAACATCTGGATTCGCTGGATTTTTAAATTGTTGAGGCATAAAGAATTGGCTGCTCGAACTTAAAATATCTTCAGCCTGCCGGACGGCACCCGGCATGCCCTCTGCGGCGGGCGTTAGGACCAGTTCCGCTCCAAGTGCCTTGAGCATACGGCGACGTTCAAGGCTCATGCTTTCAGGCATGGTGACGCGAAGTTTGTAACCACGAGCTGCACATACATAAGCAAGGCCAATACCTGTATTCCCACTGGTTGGTTCAATGACCACTGTATCTGGATCAAGCTTCCCGTCATGCTCTGCAGCATCGATCATCGCGCAGGCTATCCGGTCTTTAACGCTCCAGAGCGGATTCATGTTTTCAATTTTTGCAATGACAGAGGCTTTGCAATTCTCAGTCACTCTCTGCAGGCGTACAAGCGGTGTACGGCCAATGCATTGCGTAATGTCGTCTCGAATACCCATTGGGGTGATTGTTGAACTCATCAGAAAGTCCTCCTGCTTGCGAAATCAGATTATTCCGTATTATCGGCAAGATTGTGGAACAAGTGTGAAAAATTACTTTTCTGCACCAAAATCCATCATTTTAAGCCGAAAAAACCCGCAAATGAGCAGGGATTGTGCTTGATCTGAACCGGCCAGACACCCTACCTTCCCAATCAATTGAGTCGGATGAACGGGTATCGTCTCGCCGAAACTTTTACGGATAGGAGGGCAACAAATATGCAGAATTCATTGTGCTCAACAGAAACGTCGCGGAGGTGGAGTTCGTACCGCGGATTCGTTGTCCTCTCCATGGCATCTTTCTGCTGTTGCAGTCAGGTAGTTGCTGTAGAGCCATCTACCAATTTACCTTCCGCTAAGCCGGCAGCGATTGTAAACGGTACCAGTATAAGTGAGATTGAGTTGGCTGATGCTTGTTTGGCGAGATACGGCTCTGTCGTCGTTGGTGCACTCATCAATAAAGTGATTATTGGACAAGCGTGTGAACGCAATGGTGTGGTTGTGACACCTGCTGATGTCGATAACGAGATTAGCGAGATGTCCCAACGTTTTAATGTTCCTCGCGATGAATGGATTTCACTTATTCAGCGAGAACGTGGTGTTACTGAACAACAGTATCGTGAAGATATCGTCTGGCCAATGATTGCGCTGAGACGTCTTGCAAGAGAAAGCTTGGAGCCAACAGACGAGCAATTAACCGAACAATTTCAAAATCAATATGGACCGACGGTTAAAGCACGAATTATCGTACTGCGTAATCGAGAAGATGCTGGAAAAGTAAGGGTTGAAGTACTCAGTGATCCTGAGTCATTTGGGATCGTAGCAAGAGAAAAATCAGTTGACGTCGGAAGTGCAAGTATTGGTGGGTGGGTGCAACCCATCCGACATTTCTCGGGCTCTTCAGAGTTTGAGGCTGCTGCATTCGCGCTTTCTGATGGGGCTATATCTGAAGTGGTACAGGTTGCTGATCAATTTATAATTATCAAATGTGAAGGACATCTGCCCGCTGCAGATATTCAGTTTTCTGAGGTGCGGCCGCGACTCGCTGAAGCGTTTCGGGGAAAACAGTCTCGGGTCCTTGCGAGTAAAATTTTTGGTGAGCTTCAGGAAAAAGCCACTATCGAAAATATTCTGAATGACACCAGCAGGGGTCAAACGCCCCCCGATGTAGCAGCACGTGTCAACGGTCACCCGATCACGATTCCTAGGGTTCGCGACGCCTGTGTTGAGAGGTATGGGAAGGACGTTCTGGAAGCATTGCTTACCGGTGTCCTTCTTAATCAAGCACTCGTTCAGCAAAAGCTGGTTGTTAGTCAGGAAGATGTTCAACACGAGGTAACACGAGCGGCCGAGTCGATGGGCTTTCAGACACCCGAAGGGCAGCCGGATGTCTCTGCTTGGCTTGAAAATATTTCGAAACAGAATAAACAATCAATCGATTTTTATCTGACTGACATTGTGCGACCAACTGTTGCCCTCAAAAAACTGGCTGGACCGGTACCGGTAACTCGAGAAGATCTAGAGAAAGCGTTTACTGCAACATTCGGCTCGCGAGTTCGCTGTAAAGTGGTGGTACTTGACAATCAACGTCGAGCACAAGAAGTATGGCAAATAGCAAGGCAGAACCCCACGCCAGAGATCATGGGTAAACTTGCTGAACAGTATTCAGTTGATCCCACAAGTAAAGCACTGCGTGGGGAAGTGCCGCCGATTCAAAAATACAGTGGACAGCCTGCTCTTGAGCGAGAAGCATTTTCGTTGAAGGTTGGTGAGTTATCTGGAATCATACAAATAGCAGATCGATTCATGATCCTTTTCTGTGAGGGTCATACAAAACCGGTGGAGGTAACATTTGATGAGGTTCGTGAAGAGTTACATCGGGATTTATTAGAGAAAAAACAGAGGATCAAAATGGCGCGTTATTTCACACATCTACGAGAATCTGCGTCTATCGACAATTTTCTTGCAGGTACAAGCCAATCATCAAAATCAACTGCTTCAGTGAATCTTCCCGCGGCTAGTGAAATGCCAGCCACAACAATTACCCGACGTGAGGCTCAGGAACTTTCAAAACCTCGTGCTGGGAGCCGGACGGTAAATCAGTCAACCCCGGCCGTAGCCCCAGCGTCTTTCGAAGAACCCCTGTTCAAATGATTTTTCCAGAATGCCGATGAGTTTTGTCGAGTACTTGTATCTGGAAAATCGAGATAGATTAAGTGTTTATCCCGTGTCTGACAGACATGTCCTGTTCTTCTCGTTGGTGAACACTCCCGCGGAGAAGGTGGCGGCGATAAACTAATGTGTGTGGTGTCGTTAGACTAACCAGGGTTTTTGTTCCAGAGTTCCGATGAGACACAAGCGGTTGAGGAGAGGTACTTGCACATACAAGCTGCATCACGAATCGAGCAACTTCCACCGTATCTTTTTGCGCGGATCAACAAGCTAACCTACGACAAGCGTCGCGGGGGATGTGACGTCATCGATATGAGCATGGGAAATCCATCTGACCCGCCTGCACAATTTATTATTGATAAACTTGCTGAGGCAGCAAACGATACTCGAAACCATGGGTATGCTCCAGCAAGTGGCGTAGTCAGCCTGCGGAGAGAAGTGGCTTCCCGATATCTTCGGAAGTGGGGTGTGCGACTTGATCCTGAGACGGAAGTTTTGAGTACGCTCGGATCGAAAGAAGGTTTTGGCCATCTCTGTCTGGCAATGCTGAATCCCGGTGATGATGTTATTGTTCCTGCGCCTTCATACCCCGCCCATGTTTATGCGGTAGCACTAGCCTCGGGGAACCCGATTGCCATCGACACAACCAATCCAGACAGATTTTTGTCTGAAATATCATCGCGTTGTGAAAGTGAATATGGGCCGCCAAAGGTGCTGGTTGTTAATTTCCCCCATAACCCGACAACGACAGTTGTTGAAAAAGATTTTTATGAAGATGTTGTCTCCGTTGCAAAACGATATGAATTTCCCGTTATTTCTGATTTAGCGTACTCAGATGTGGTTTTTGATGGGTACGAAACACCAAGTATTCTGTCAGTCGAGGGTGCGAAGCAACTTGCTGTTGAATTCACAACAATGAGTAAGGGATACAGCATGGCTGGATGGAGAGTCGGTTTCTGTGCTGGTAACGCAGATATCATCAAGGCGTTAGGGACTGTAAAGACATACTATGATTACGGAATGTTTCGTCCGATACAGATTGCTGCAATCGTGGCTTTACGTAATGGCGAGGCGGATGTTGCCAATCAGTCTCAAATCTACCAGCGGCGGCGAAACGTGCTTTGCGAAGGCCTCGGTCGAATCGGTTGGCATGTGACTGTTCCCAAGGCGAGTATGTTTGTCTGGGCAAAGATTCCTGAGCCATTTGCTAGCAAGATGAATAGCATGGATTTCTCTGCAAAACTATTAGAAGAAGCTGATGTCGCCGTAAGTCCGGGCGCTGGCTTCGGTCCTGCCGGAGAAGGGTATTTGCGGATGGCACTAATCGAAAATGAAAACCGAATTAGGCAAGCCGTGAAGCAAATTAGTCGTGCCATCGGTTCAGAGTTACGGGCATTTACAAACGTAGGTTCGGTATCACCGGGGCCGAGAGTCGATGTAAACAAGTAAAGCGAGCAAATTGGTTCTCTTTAAGTTCTGGCCCCCCAATTTGTCGGTTGTCGATGTAGTTGGTTGTCGATGTAGATAGAGACCAGGATCTACTCAGCGGCAGATTCCCAAGGACACTCTCAATTGACGGTGGCTTAGGCAAGACGTTCAACCTCGATCACATCCAAGCACATTTTTTCCGGATCTTGTGCCGCTGCTTGAATTCTTCTGGACCCACATGATCAAGCAGAGTCAGTCCAAACTTGGAGAGGTACTCTTCCGCAGAATTGGGGTCGAATCTGTGAACAATCAGCTGGTACTCCTTTACCATGATTCGATGTATTTTTTCGAGAGTTTTGTCGTTCAGATTCTCGCCCGTGATTAGGTTCTCCGTAGCTGACGAGAATGCGATCTGGCTCCCTGAAACTGCTCGTGACACGAAACGAAAGATAGCGTCGCGCTTATTTTTCTCAAGACATGCTTTTGCTACGTCATCGTAGAATCTGAATCGGAAAAAAAAGTAACCCGACATGCCGGGATATGCTTTCTTGTAATATGCCGTCAGCAGTTTTAGCACCGGCAGATTATGCATGAGCCCGAAAAAGAGCTTGTTCCCTGCGGATAGCGCGGTTTTTTTGGAAATGGGGTCATTTTTAAGGCGATGTTCCTCGGGCTAGAGCATCCCCACTGCTCGAACGGCAGCAACGCCAAAACCCGTATCTGTAGCTTTCATAATTTGTTGGTTTGACGGCGTTGAACAACCTTGTAATGGAACAAGCCCATGGCCGTCACTGACTGCCATGGGCTTGTTTGGGCTAGTTATATTTCCAGATGTACAAAAGCCAGTGAAAACAGCATCAGCCTATTTCAGGCAACATTGCCTCTGCTTCTGCTGCCTTCCGCAACTTTTCCAGAGCCTTGGCTTCTATTTGGCGAACCCGTTCCTTGGTGACTCCAAGAGCCGATCCAACTTCTTTGAGGGTCTCAGGATCATGTTCGTGATTTAGTCCATATCGTCGAACAATGATTGTTTGTTCCCTCGGCTCAAGTCGATCGAGGAATTTCTCGACTTGGTGGAGTCTGTCAGACTCAGCCATTCTTCGATATGTCTCATCGGTGCTTTCGTCAGCTGTAGCGTGCAGGAGTTCAGTATCAGCGGCACGAAACCGATCTCTTACTTTATGCTCATTCGGAATGCTTCGAGCATAGTTTTTCATGATCGCCCATGATGAGTATGTGCTAAATTTGTTGCCTCGAGCGTAGTCAAATTTCTCAACTGCTCGCATTAAAGACATGTTCCCATCACTCACGAGATCAAAAAAGCTATCAGATGCAGAAACGCGTCGTTTGGCTATTGAGACAACCAATCGAAGGTTGGCTCGTACGATCTTGTTTTTCAGATCAACGATATCCTGGTGAAGCATTTCAATCTGATCCATTAATCGTCCACTTGGGCGATCTTGCTGTAGCTGATCCCGCAACAATGTTGCTTTGTATTTAAGGTAGTTAAATTTTCGAAATAACCAGACTTCCTGTTCACGAGTTAGTAACGGTACCTCGTAAAGACTCGCAAGATAGGCTGGCAAACCGGTAGGTCGACGAACCCGTTTCGGAGCATCTACGTTTTGCGGAAATGGCTGAAACACGACCTTTTCTGCACTTTTTCTTGGAAAGAGTGCGTTGGGCATGAAATCAAGAGGTAGGTGAGTAATCGCTTCAGCTCTTTGGGCGAGAACGATACGGTAAATACTGGCTCGGCTTCTGTGGTATCTGCGAGCAATGGACTCTACTGATTCACCATGTTGGTAATGTCTGAATATACGAGCACAGCTCTCAGGGCGTAATTTGCCATCAGCGTTTGGGAAGACCGCTGAGTCAGAATGCTCCTGATCATATCTTTTTATCGTATAACGAATTGTCTCGACACTTCTGTTGAGACGAGTAGCTATGCGTCGATGAACATCAGCTGGGCAGGCACCTGCAGCGGCAAGGCGACGAGCCCATGAAATGAGTTTGTCGTGTTCATCGTCATTTAGTTGACTGAATCGACTTCCTCTTTGAATTCGATTTGGGTTTTCGTGCACAAAACGGTCGACGGCGCTCGCTAGAAAGCCAACCCGTTTTCTACCTTTGATCATGACTCGCTGCGCTACAAGTCCATGATCTCGCCATCGAGATATTGTCTTTGTGGAAACGTTAAATCGCTCGGCAAGGTCCTCGATCGACAAAACGTCATCATCGGAAGGGATCGAACATAAATGCACCGAGTGCGATCCACCAGCGTATGTGTTCTCGTCGTGGATACGAACAAAAGGCAAATGATCTTGTGAAATATTAGAACGCATGCAACTCCTCCTTGGCGGTGATGCGTCGTATAGCCACATGTCAGGCGGACTCGTGAAACTGCCCCTACGCTTTTCACAAGGCCACCAAAGCAATGAATACAACTTCGCATCGCCGAAACAGGCAATGAAACCAATCCGGCGTCCACTCTTTGGAATCATCCTTGACTCCCACCACACCCTTTTCGCGGACGCCATAGTTATACGTTTCAAAGGGACAGATGGTTTGCTGAAACATTGAAAAAATTAAAAATTTTGGAAACATTCATATTAGAGCGGCAAACCGGGTTATTCTAGGAACTCGTAAGTTGTTTACAGGAAACGACTTATTGTTTTCGTTCGAACACCTGACTGTTTCCACGCAAAATAAGTAATTTCTATAAAATATATGAAATATAGGGATATTTTGTATTTAGACACTTAGTATTTTCTGCTTGTCTGATTGTCGGGTTTAAAAAGTGCCGTGGGCGTTCTCCGAGAAAATGGAGAGGTGGGTTTTTTACAGAAATCAGCGTCAAAGAGCCGATTTTTATACGAATTGGCTTTGGTTGAAGCCGCTCGCTGTATCGAGTGGCTGATCTTGCCTGGTGGTTGAGGGGGCCGGCATGGACACGTCTTATTCGCGATTTTTACAAATTAGACACTTTTCTTTTGTAATCATTTTAGGGCTCGTAGTCTGTATTTCGTTGTGTCCAAAGGAAATTTCTGCTGGTGAGCAGAAATTTCTAAACAACGAGTTTTCGACATACGAAATCGATCTTCAAGTTAAGGGACAGATTAAGTTTGCTGTTCAGCCGGATCTGCACACAACCTCCTTGGAAATCACTGAGCAACCGGTACGTGCAACTTCGGCTCTCATCTATCAGCAACATTCGGTGGATAATAAACCTGCTCAGAAGAGAGTAGTTTTCAGGAAATATCAGCGCGCTTCCGCAAAAACTGTAATTGGTAGTACCTTGGTGGAAACAGAACTACCAGAAGATATGTGTGATGTCCATGTTTGCTCTAACGGTAGGAGTCTGGACTATTGGGTGTCCCAAGGCTTTCTGACGCAGCCTGAAACCGATTTGTTGACAGTTGCATTTGATCCTCTGCATTTTGGTGCGTTGATACCACCTGATGATTCGCTTCCTGGTGATCGATGGGAGGTGGGCCAAGCCGCCGTAGCAAATTTACTTTGTATCGATACAGTTCATACCGGTGTTCTTAAGGCGACTGTAAAGGAATGCACGGCTAAAGGCATTGTAGTGAATATCCAGGGAGCCATCGAAGGCGCAATCAATGGAGCGCCCACATCGATTGCAGTTGAAGGAGATTATGACTGGATTTCGGGCAACAATTCTGGTGGTGAATTATCGGCGTTACGAGTTGTGATCCAAGAATCACGAACAGTGAGCTATATTGCACCGGGAATTGATGTCACAGCAATTGTGGAGGTGTCCTGTCGATCAGGAAAACGACTGCGGCCAAAAGTCATTACCGCTGGTTCTAGATCTATAGGGCCAAACCATGGCAGGCCTCGACGCGGGCCGGGAAAGCCTGGGTTCCAATGGATCTGTGATCCTCATCGTCGTTACGACATTATTTTTGATAAAAAATGGAAAATAGTTGAGCAGAGTAGTGAGTGTCTGACTATGCGGCTGGTGAACAAAGGAGCCTTGGTGAGTCAGGTGACAGTGACACCGCTCCCTCCACGAGCTGAGGTTCATACGCTGTCAGATTTTGAAGAAGACATAGAAAAGACTCTTGGCCCACAATTCGGACATCTCGTCTCTGCATCACTTTCGAGCCGTGACGATGGGACAACCCTCATGCGGGTGGCGTCGGTCGGCGAGGCTGAGGGACTTGCATTTCATTGGATTCACTATCATCTCAGGAGTCCCGAGGGGCAGCGTCTAAGTCTTTCGTTTGTTGTCGAATCAACACATTTCGCTAGGTTTTCTGACGCGGATCGACAATATCTGGATGGAGTAAATGTTACTTTTATGGAGTAATTCTGCCAACAAGCCCTGCCAGTTCTCGATTCACAGGGGGACCGCTTGACTGCCCCCTGTGTGTACTGGAATAATAGGAATCTTCGTGAGGAACAATGGGCTAGAATAAAAAGTTTTAGCCTTAATTTCACTGCCATGCAGTGCTCATTCCGAACGAGACGAGGAAAGGAAGTTAAGCCGTGGTGTAAGGTGCGTGGAAATGTCCAGCCCGCCCGGCTAAAGCCGTCACGGGTTTGGAGTTTTTTTGCCATCGAGAAACAGCAACGCATTAACGAACAAATTCGAATTTCCCCAATCCGCGTTATAAGTGCGGATGGAGCCCAACTGGGAATCCTTCCAACTGACGATGCGTTGTCCACAGCACGGACTTCAGGCCTCGATTTAGTTGAAGTAGCTCCCAATGAACGCCCGCCTGTGTGCAGGATCATGGACTTCGGAAAGTTCAAATACCAACAAAAGAAAAAACAGCACAAGACTCACGTCCATCAAACAAAACTCAAGGAAATTCGTTTACGTCCAAAGACGGGTGAACATGACATTGAATTTAAAATAAATAAGGCCCGGACTTTTTTGGGACACAAAGACAAGGTGGCCGTATCAGTAATCTTCCGTGGACGTGAAATGGCACATATTGACGAAGGTCAACGAATTATGCGTCATGTTATCGAACAACTTGGGGAGGTCGCAAAGGTTGAATCGTCGCCCCAACAAACTGGACGTAGGCTTATTTGTACCTTGGCTCCAAAGTAAAGCAGTGATGTTATCGGCTTGAAACGCCTCGCTAACCTGTGCTGCAAAAATAGAATTTTATAATCAAAGTACGACACTAAAAAGTAAAAGATCAATACATTATGCCAAAGCAAAAAACACACAAAGGGACAAAGAAGAGGTTCCGATTGACAGCTAAGGGAAAAGTAAAACATCGTCGTAGCGGCACGAGTCATCTTCAGGTTCGCGTGTCATCGAAAAGAAAGCGAAATCTCCGTGGTACGGGTGTTTTAGCTAAATCTGACACGGCAAACATTGCAGAAGCACTTGCGTCGAACAGCTACTGAGGCTCAGCGTCATTCCGTTTCGTGGAGGCTTTGAACTCTACGAGAAGATTCACTCCAAAATAAAGATATTGTGAAAGTTTAGAAGGTTTTTTTATGCGAACTACAAATGCTGTCCCACGGTTGCGAGCTAAACGGCGATTGCTCAAGCGAGTGAAGGGTTTTGTTGGAGGTCGTAGGCGTCTTTTGCGTACTGCAAAAGAGTCCGTGATTCGAGCAGGAGTGTTTGCCAAGCGAGATCGCCGTCGTAGGAAACGTGATTTCCGACGCCTCTGGATTATTAGAATTAATGCTGCGTGCCGAGAACGTGGCTTGCGTTACAGCCAATTTATTGCAGGTCTTGAAAAAATTGGCTGTGAACTCGACCGAAGAACACTGTCAGAAATGGCAGTTCTCGATCCGACTGGGTTCGATGTTGTTGTAAGTCAGGTCCGAGAGGGCCTTGGCTTGCCGGAAGCGGTTGTCGCGTAGTTCCTGTAACTGCCGTATGAAGTTCCTCGCAACGGTCTGCCGCTCGTGACAAATTTTAATCTCGATGCTTTTGTAGCCGATCTTGAGAGTCTACGTTCTGAGGTGGAGCAAACACTCTCAAAAGTTTCAGACGTAGAATCGCTGGAAACTGCTCGCGTTGCGTTTCTGGGTGCTAAGAATGGCCGGCTCAAGGCGATCCAAAAAGGGCTTAGTAAACTTGGTCGTGAGGATAAGCCGGCTGGTGGGAAGCAATTCAATGCGATAAAGAAAACGGTTGAATCGTTATTCAGCCAAACTTCTGTTCGAATGGAATCTCCATCGAAGGGGGCCAAAGCCATCGAGCAAATTGATGTAACTTTGCCAGGCAGTTCGATTCGTTTTGGTAGCGTGCATCCAATCACTCAGACGATTCGCCGGGTTTCTTCGATCATGTCGAACCTTGGGTTTGAGGTAGTGGACGGACCGGAAGTCGAAGATCAATGGCATAACTTCGAGGCTCTAGCAATTCCGGACGAGCATCCTGCTCGTGATCCACTTGATAATTTTTACATCAACGTAGCCAATTTTGATCGACCAGTCCTCCTGCGTTCTCAGACGAGTACCGTGCAGATACGTGTCATGGAGCATCGCAAGCCACCGCTGCGAATCGTTTCACTAGGTCGTGTGTATCGTCCGGATACCGCTGATGCAACGCACTATCCAATGTTTCATCAGGTCGAAGGTCTACTTATTGAGCCGGGCACGACCATGGCACACTTGAAAAGTGTCCTCAGGTCTTTTGCCTCGAGTTTTCTTGGGGGCGATGTTCGTGTCAGATTTAGGCCATCCTTTTTTCCATTCACTGAGCCAAGTGTTGAGGTTGATATGGAGTGGAATGGTCGCTGGATCGAAATGGGTGGTGCTGGCATGGTCGATCCAGCTGTTCTCGCGTCCGTTGGATATGATCCCAATGAGGTCTGTGGGTTCGCTTTTGGATTAGGTGTGGAACGAATTGCAGCCCGACGGTTTGGTGTGGCCGATATTCGTGACTTCTATCGAAATGACATTCGCTTTCTAGAGCAGTTTCATGATCGGGGGCAGGCATGATCGTATCCTTAGACTGGCTTGCTGATTATGTTGATTTGCCAGCAGTTGATTCATTGACAGAACGCCTTCTTCTTTCGGGGCTTAATCATGAGTCCACCAAGAGTGTGCATGATGACACGGCCGTCGATCTTGAAGTGACAAGCAATCGTTCGGACTGCCTTGGGCATATAGGTGTTGCAAGGGAAGTTTCTGTGTTGTTTCAACAGCCATTGAAAATACCGACAGCTTCTCTCTCGCATACCGAGGAAGCTCATTCAGTGTCGGTAAACATCGACTCGACAGAATTCTGTCCATTTTATTCAGCCCGCGTTATCCGCGGGGTCAAAGTGGGAGAAAGTCCTGAATGGCTTGCTCGTCGCCTCGAGGCAGTTGGTATCGCAAGTGTGAATAATATTGTTGATGTGACAAATTACGTCATGCTAGAGTGCGGTCAGCCATTACATGCCTTTGATCTAAATCGCTTACGTGGTGAAGAAATTACTGTAAGGCGAGCTCAGGAAGGTGAGTTGTTTGTTGCGATTAATCACAGGGAATATGAACTTAACTCTGAAATGTGTGTCATTGCTGATGCAAGGCAAGCAGTGGCCATTGCAGGGGTCATGGGCGGTGCTGAAACAGAAATTCGTTCCGAAACAGTAGACGTTTTCATCGAGTCGGCACAGTTTGCTCCGTTGCCGGTACGCTATGCTGCTCGGACTTTGGTGTTGGGAAGCCAGTCCTCGTATCGATTTGAGCGTGGTCCTGATCCTGCCGCTGTTGAATGGGCGAGTTGTAGGGCGGTTAGCCTCATCCTCGAAATTGCCGGTGGTTCTTTAGTTAGTCCACCAGTACGTGTCGGAAAACTAAATTCCAGTCAGGCTACTGTTGATCTACGAATGCATCGTGTAGAGGAAGTTCTGGGCGTTTCAATTCCCAGTCAGCGGCAACGAGAAATTCTTCAGTCACTTGGTTTTGTCGAACAGGATTCTTCCGCAGAGGTATCACGGTGGCTTGTGCCATCATGGCGACGAGACTGTACTCGTGAAGTTGATCTCATTGAAGAAGTCGCCCGCATCGAAGGGTACGATGTTGTGCCGGAAGATGTCCCGATCACGGCTTTACCAGTTCAACGTTCATCACGGGAACGTTTGGTTCGGATTGTCAGCGAAACCTGTGTAGCCGCCGGTTTTTGTGAAGCGATGACGCGTAGTGTTGTCGGTGACAACTTCGAAAAGTTTAATAGTCCGTGGGGAACCGCCCCTGCACTTATATGTCGCCCGCCACTTGTACAAGGTGCTGACAGACTTCGTCGAACACTGCTTCCAAGTTTGTTGGAGGCTCGCGAGTCAAGCCTTAGTTCAGGTGCTTCGCACGGTGATTTGTTTGAAATTGCACACTGTTATCTTGGTTGTGACCGTAAAAGCGAGATGCCAAAAGATAATGCGCCAATTGAAGAGCCGTTGTTGCTTGGTCTTGTCACAGGAGGTGATTTTTTCAGGGGGAAGGGGCTGGCTGCAGCTATTTTTGAGCGGTTGGGTATTCATGAATGGGCGTCAGAAGAGGTGCCGAAGGAGCATTCAGGGAACAATTTTGGAGTGACATATCATCCGTTGAACTCGACAATCATGCAACAAGGTCGATCTGCAGAAATTCTTTTTCATGCTCCTGGTGTTGTAAGCCGTCGAGTCGGTGTGATTGGAGAGTTTTCTAAAGAATTTATGGGCATGTGTAAGTCGGAAAAACAATCAGTCGGTGTCGAGATTCGGCTCGATGGGCTTGAGTTTTTAATGAATTGTGAATCGAATCTTTCATCACCGAGTAGCTATCCCTCTATTGATCGAGATATTAATCTTGTTGTGGACGAGTCCGTTTCGTGGGGTTCACTTCGTACTGCAATTGAATCAACGCAATGCGATGAACTAGAAGATGTGCAGTTTGGTGGAATCTGGCGAGATGAGGATCGTCTTGGACGAGGTAAAAAGAGTGTTATTGTTTCAGTACGGCTACGGAGTTGTAGAGAAACCTTGTCCGCTGAGCAGGCCAACTCTTTCGTAGAGGCAATGATAAGCATTTGCCAAACTCGACTTGGTGCCGTTCTTCGAGGCTAGAAAAGTTCTGAAGATATTGAAAATCTGGAGTCGGTTGCACTATGCTTAAAGGGCATCTGTTTCGGAATCTATTAATAAGATAGATGTGATAGGACGTGTGATAAGCCTAAGTCAGGGCATTTCAATATCTTTTGAGATACGTCGGCAGAGGGTAGCCATTATCTGGATAAGCACTTGAGTACTTGATGAAAATCAGACTAGAAGTCTGAGAATTGCTCAAATTCGTCATACGGCCGATGTTCGAGATTTACGAATCTCGTGTAATCGTGCTGCCAGAGAAGTTTTATGTCACCAATTGGGCCGTTTCGTTGTTTTGACACAATGATTTCAGCTTCACCTTTCACTCGTTCACGGTCTTCATCTGTTGTTTGGTAGTACTCTTCACGATGGACAAACATTACAACGTCGGCATCCTGCTCAATGGCCCCAGATTCACGCAGATGATTCAATCTCGGTCTGTTGTCTCGCGATGCTTCAGCTTGCCTATTCAACTGAGCAAGACAGAGTATGGGAATATCAAGTTCGCGACACATATTCTTTAGTCGCCGTGCAATACGAGCCACCTGTTCCTGACGCGGATCCCGTGGATTGTCCGGTTCGATAAGTTGTAGATAGTCAATAACAATAATCGAAAGCCCATGTTTTCTTTTTAATCGACGTGCTACCGCAGCGATCTCCGTCAGAGTTCGACCGGGTGTATCATCGATGTAAAGAGGGGCAGAACTGATCTCAGAGGATTTTTGAACAAGACGACGTCTATCTTCTTGTGAAATTGTTCCATTACGTAACCTATGCCCATTCACTTGAGCAGCTGAGCAGAGAAGACGGTCTGCGAGTTCGAGGCTTGCCATTTCAAGACTCACGAATAAGACCGGCTGTTTGCTGTTGATTGAAATATGTTCAGCAATATTCATGGCAAGCGCAGTTTTCCCCATACTGGGTCGCGCAGCTAATATAATTAGCTCGGAGTTGTGCAGTCCTCCACAGAGTGTATCGAGCTCAGTGAAGCCAGTTTCAACACCACCAAGTGCATGATCGTGTTTCATGCGAGCATCCATACGCACCATCACATCTTCAAGAACAGCCTGAATAGGCTTCGCTTCAGCAGAACTACGCTGTTCGAGTATTGAGAAAATCTTTTCCTCAGCCTGGGAGAGTAATTCTCTTGGTTCATCATAGCCGTCATATGCATCGCGAAGAATATCGGTGCTTGCGTCGATGAGCGATCGAAGCATTGACTTGTCACGAATAATATGTGCATAGTGCGAAGCGTGAGCAGCATGAGGAACTGAGCTAATTAACTCTGCAATAGCTGCAGCTCCCCCAACGGTGTCAAGTTCGCCTTTGGTTCGTAATCGGTCCAATAATATCGTCGCATCAATTCTCGCCCCGCCATCATGAAGGTCGAGAAGATGTCGAAAAATTATTTGATGTGCTTCGTCAGCAAAATCCTCTGGCCGCACAGAAAGGGCAACGTCATCACAGACATCAGGTTTGAGAAGAATGCTACCGAGGACATTTCTTTCTGCCTCAATGTTTCCTGGTCGACCAAGTTTAGAAATATCATGTTCATCTTGGCTATACGCTTGGTTTCTTGTGCGCTTGCCGTTTCTGCTCGGCTTTCTGGGTCCAGTTGAATTCTGAACAGATTGCGTCACATTTCCACGAGACTCACCCATTCAGAGGCCCTCTGCTTCATTTGGAACTTTTAGTCACGATTTACACCCAAGCAAGTATTTTTTCATTCCTGCTCTTATTTCATCGAATCAAGTTTGGCTGGGCATCTGTAATAAGAATTGACGCAAGCCAGTTTCTTAGGAATCCCCATTCGAAATCATTGTGCGTTGTGGAGGCTGTCTCCAACTCAATTTTCTTCACTGCTTGCAGGTACAACCCAGACTTTAAGATTGCCCTCAACCTCACTCGCAAGACGTACTTTTACCGTATAAAGACCGACCTCTTTCAGAGGGCCTTGCAGAATGATTTGTTCTGGGGAAACAACAAGATCTTGTTGTTTAAGCGATCGTGAAATCTCGGGTGCCCCAACGGAGCCATACAAGTGACCTTCGTCGTTTGCGTTCGACTCTATCGTTACACTTGTTCGGATTAATTCCTCAAGTAATCCACGGAGGCCAGCCAATCTTTCACGGGCAATGGCTGCAAGCTTCGCCTTGTGTTTTTCAACCATTCTTTTGTGGTGTTCTGTAGCGACGGTTGCAAGACCTTGCGGCAACAGGTAGTTGCTGGCGTATCCTGAGCGTACTTCAACGACCTCACCTTGTTTCCCAAGATGTTCCACGGTTTGAATAAGTAAGAGTTCAATCCCACCTCGGGCACCTTTCGGAAGACGTTTATGGCGCTGGTGTTTTAGCTTTTTAGTAGTTGTTGTGGACATATGAAAATCCTTCAGAAGTTAAAATGTTGTTGTGTTGTGGTTTGCAGTCGAAGGTTTAGAGAGGGATATCTTTAAAAAGGAATGTCGTCTTCAGCACCACCCGCGGCATTTGCTGCACCAAAACCGCCGCCAGTATCATACCCTGCCGACTGATCTGCCTGGCTTTGATTGTTGTCACCTGTCCCGCCTTGGTTACGGCTTCCCACTTGACTGCCTTCTGGACGATTTCCTCCGCGTGATCCAATAAGGTGCATTCTGTCGCCGACAACGCGGAGTTTTGAGTTTTTCTTACCGTCTTTTTCCCATGAATCCAGTTTTAAGCGGCCCTCAACCAAAAGAGGTGACCCTTTTGTGACGTATTCACCAGCAATTTCAGCGGTTCGACCCCACAGCGTGATATCAACAAACGTTGTCTCCTCAATCCATTCTCCCGAAGATGATTTCCTTCGATCATTAATCGCAAGGCCGATTTCAGTGACCGCTGAACCGTTTGAGATATACCGCAATTCCGGGTCACGGGTGACATTTCCCATGAGAAATACACGGTTCATGCTGCTAGCCATATCGATCGCCCTTTTTTTGGTGGTCGGAACGGTTGGGGTGATGAAAAATCGGTTGTGTGACGAATCAAACCAGGCCTGAATGGTGAACAATTGTGCACCATTTGTCAAGGCCTGGTGCGTTGTCTTCAGTTTGTTTTACCTACCAGCTGTTGCTGGTGTTGCCTTTGTGCTGCTGTCTCCAGCTTGTGCATGCTGAACAAGGGGCTCAGCAAGCCGTGGGTCAATTTTCAGAATCAGTCGTCTCAGAATGTTCTCATTCAATTCGCATTGTCGTTCAAAGGCAACTAAGCCTGTTCCTTCCATACTGAAATATATAAGCCAGTATGCACCTTTGCGTTGATTTTTAATTGGATAGGCAAGTTTTCTTTCGTCCCAAAGCTGGGACACGAGCACGGTGCCTCCGTGTTCGGATACGAGGTCATTAATTTGGCTGGTTACAGTTTCTGGGTCGCGAGAATACTTCGTCGAATCAAGGATAAACATCCCTTCGTAGACCGTCATCGTAAATCATCCTTCCATAGTGCTTAAAAAAGTTTTTTCAGTGTCTTGTTGTTAATTAGTTGTACCGATTCATGGTTGTTTCTATGCCGAGGGTGACCCAGGATTCGACAGCATCAGCAGCCCGATGAATCGTCTCATTGAGATCACTTTGTTCATATTTCGTAAATTTTCCGAGTACGAAAGAGGGCGGATCCTGATGCTTGGGAACTGGTCCTATGCCTACTCGCAGCCTTGGAATTGCCGTGCTTGCAAGACGTGCGATGGTATCCGCTAGGCCTTTCTGCCCGCCCGCAGACCCACTCAGACGCATCCGAATGGTATTAAGCGGTAATTGGAAGTCATCACAAATCACGAGAATGTCCGTTACGTCAAGTTTATAAAAGTCGCGAGCGGCGAGCACGCTGCCACCGCTTAAATTCATCCATGTGAGTGGCCAGAGAAGCAGTGCCGGTGTTCCTCGAATCGCCGTCTGAGAAGTCTCTCCCTGAAATCGCTGTCTACGGTTTGGATTTCCACCACGCTCCGCCAATAGGTTAAGTACGTCAAATCCGACATTATGTCGAGTGCCTTCATATTTCCGTCCAGGATTACCTAAGCCAACCAACAATTTCACAGAGCATCACCGTTGGGAGTATATGTTGCCTACGCTGCAGTGCTTTATAAAGCACTGAGTCTGAGTTACTCATTATTCGACTCTACTATTTCTGCGTGAATATCAGATGCGTCTTCAAGCTTTTGGCCAGAAAGGAGGCAGGATGCCACAACAGTTTCTTTTTCTGAGGTCGCGCAAACTCCTTCGGGAAGTTCGAGATGCTTTATCTTGAGAATATTACCGGCTTCAAGGTGAGCAAGGTGGGCAACAGCAACTTCTGGCATTGTTAGCGCTGTGCATTCGACTTCGAGTTCTCGAAGAGTTTGCTTTAACTTTCCTCCAGCTTTCGCTCCCGGAGATTCTCCACGAAATTCAACG
>JABAAH010000046.1:0-2404 GCA_014238855.1 Planctomycetota bacterium | reverse complement strand
CCGACATTATGTCGAGTGCCTTCATATTTCCGTCCAGGATTACCTAAGCCAACCAGCAATTTCACAGCGCATCACCGTTGGGAGTACATGTTGCCTACGCTGCAGTGTTTTATAAAGCAATGAGTCTGATTTATTCATTATTCGACTCTACTACTTCAGTCGGCTCTACTTCTTCTGCGTGAATATCAGATGCGTCTTCAAGCTTTTGGCCGGAAAGAAGGCAGGATGCCACAACAGTTTCTTTTCCTGAGGTCGCATAAACTCCTTCGGGAAGTTCGAGGTGCTTAATCTTGAGAACATTACCGGCCTCAAGATGAGCAAGGTGAGCAACAGCAACTTCTGGCATTGTTTGTGCTGTGCATTCGACTTCGAGTTCTCGGAGAGTCTGCTTTAACTTCCCTCCAGCTTTCGCTCCCGGAGATTCTCCACGAAACTCAACAGGAACCACTACTTTTATTTTCTCTGACGGATCAATCCGGAGAAAATCGATATGTAATGGAATAGTGCCGAATGTGTTCCACTGAAGTTCGCGCACTAGAGCCGGTGATTTCACTGCCCCAGTTAATTCAACTGTTTTGCTGCCGTGCCGAACCATTGCTTCGACGGCGTCGCGTCGTACAACTAGATCAACACATGTCTCGCCATGACCATATAAAATTGCAGGGACGTGGCCCTCTTGACGCATTTTTCTGCAGGCTTTTGTGCCAGTAACGCTACGGGCGGTGACTTCGAGTAGATCGCTCATCGGAAACTCCTTATTTGGGCCCCATAGTGTGCCATTTTTCGATCTTTTCGCAAGCGGGAACTCTAAATGACGGCCCGAATACTCAATTATTGAAACATCATGCTCACCGACTCATTCCGGTGGATTCGCTTTATGGCTTGACCGAGCAAACTCGCTACAGAAAGAACCGTAATATTTGGGAGGTTTTTCTCGTGTGCGAGTGGAATTGAGTCAGTCACGATGATTCCGGAAAGGGGAGCTGCCTGTAACCTCTCAACAGCCGGCCCGACAAGGAGCCCGTGGGTTGCAGCAGCAAAAATTTGTTTTGCGCCATGGTTATTGAGGACCTCGGCTGCTGAGCAGATAGATCCGGCTGTGCTTATCATGTCATCAAACATGAGAGCCACTTTTCCTTCAACGCTTGCACCAATGATATTTGCACTAGTAGTCGTGTCAGCACTCACGCGTCGTTTATCAACAATCGCAAGAGGTGCATTGAGCCGTTGCCCATGGCCAACGGCTCGTTTGATTCCGCCAACATCAGGACTCACAACAATCAGATCATCTGCTGGTAAATCGATTGACTGTAAATGATTATTAAGGACTGGTGCGGCATAAAGATGGTCAACGGGGACATCAAAAAACCCTTGAATCTGTGCGGCGTGGAGATCCATTGCAAGAACTCGATCTGCACCCGCGCGTGTGATTAAGTTGGCGACAAGCTTGGCAGTAATAGGAACCCGACCCGAGTCTTTGCGGTCCTGTCTCGCATAACCAAAATAGGGAATAACAGCAGTAATCCGATATGAACTTGCCCGCTTGAAACTGTCGATCATCACCAGCAGTTCCATAAGGTGTTCGTCAACTGGCGGACAGGTTGGTTGGACAATAAAAATGTCTCGCCCTCGAACATCTTCGTCTATTTTGCAAGAGATTTCTCTGTCCGGAAATCGGCCGATAGACATTTTCCCCATGGGGAGGTTGAGATAACGACAGATGTCCTGAGTTAAAGAAGGGTTTGCTAGCCCGCTAAAAATCTTTAAGTCATTCATATGTTGATCTCAGAATTAAAAAAGAGAGGATGAGGTATCGAAAGAGAGGGATGGTATTGCTGATACACTTTTACGGTATTAAGAGGGATGTTCAAGGATTGTTACTCTCTGCCGAGTGAGACAGATATCATGGACTTCTCAGGCTATGGCTACTTATTGCAGGCTATGATCACTTATTGATGGATTGCTTGCAGAGCCTCTGCCACAGCATGGAGTTGTTGAGGAGTGTTGACAGAAAGAGTTTCACTTGGATCAAGGCAGGCAACTGCATCAACTTTTTCACCCAGGTCGAGGAGGACCTTCGGGCAATCAGTCAGATAGTATTCACCAGCGGCATTGTCTGTGGTTATGCCTTGTAAGGCACGGAGTAACTGGTCTGATGCGAAAATATAGGTACTCATATTCACTTCTCGAATGCCTCGCTCAGTTTCTGTCGCATCCTTTTCTTCAGTAATACGCAAAAATTGTTTGTCGGCTCCTCGTACAATCCGGCCTAGTCCCGAGGGGTCTTTGGTCATTGCTGTCCCGAGAAGACAAGCAGCATTCGTACTTTTAAAAGACTCAAGTAAGCTGCGGATGCTGGAAGAACGCAGCAAAGGTGAATCACCACACACGATCACAACCGGTC
>JABAAH010000045.1 GCA_014238855.1 Planctomycetota bacterium | reverse complement strand
GCAATTTTCGAAGCAGCTTGCAAAGTGCAGAAATCTGGGATTCAAGTACGCCCAGAGATCATGGTGCCATTAGTCGGGTTTAAGAAAGAGCTTGACAACCAAGTAGCTGTCATCCACGAAGCAGCGGAACAAGTGCAGAAAGAAACGGGACAGAAGATCAAGTATCTCGTTGGTACCATGATCGAAATCCCACGTGGAGCACTCACAGCTGATGAAATAGCTGAGACCGCTGAATTCTTTTCGTTTGGTACGAATGACCTCACTCAAACAACTCTTGGCATGAGCCGAGATGACATGGGTTCGTTTCTTAACAAGTACACCGACGAGGGAATCCTCAAAGCAAACCCCTTTGCGTCGATTGATGTCACTGGTGTTGGCCAGCTGATGAAGATTGCTGTTGAAAAAGGTCGCAAACGTCGTCCGAAGATTAAACTTGGTATCTGTGGTGAACATGGCGGTGACCCGCACTCTGTCCACTTCTGCCATGAACTTGGCCTCGATTATGTGAGTTGCTCACCGTATCGGATACCTGTTGCTCGGTTGGCGGCTGCTCAAGCAGCTGTTCAATAACACGGTGCAATTCAGCTCCGTCACAGCAGCACGTCCCTCTACTATCCACGTCCCTCTATTATCATGGAACTCTCTAAAAGCCACTACACTAGCTTGGATACTGGTAGGTGTGGTGGCTTTGTGGGTTCCTGTAGCAATTACCTTATAGCATTCTCTTCTTCAGGTAATGCCCTGACGACTGCAATCGTAGCTACACTTACTGCTAGTCTTGGGTTTATGATGCCGGTAAGTACACCATGCAATAAAAGTTGTCTACGAAACTAGCCAAGTTTTACTTCCATGGATGATGCGTGCAGTAATTCTGCTTGATACCGCTGGAGCAGTAACTGTGACTTGGGTTGCCGCAACCCTCGTTCCACACAACTTTCGTGAGAAAATCCAGAACATTATCTTACCATCGGCTTACATGCCAATTGGTGTTGGCATACCGCAATGGTGGCATCGAGGCATAGCAATCGGCCGAGGCGATGGCCATCGACCAGTATGTCGCCACTCATGAAATTTTGGAAAGGCTGAAGGCAATTCTACACAGTGAGCCTTTGCCTCATCTTTCGCTCTCAACTGTCCACATGCATCTGCATGGAACATCGTTGGTGGCGGACAACAGGGACGATTACAGCACCGGCCTCCAACACTTCCATGCCATGGAGGCTGGCTAGTGCCTCCACAATCACACGACGCCCCCGACATGGAAGGCCCATCAAAAGTGATTGTATCAGTATGCATCACGACTTCAGCAGCATGAATCTGTAGATGAGAGGCCAACGTAAAAATGAGGAAGAGACCTACTGGTACTAGATAGAGTTGTACTGTCTTTGATGGTAGGTGGTGCAAAGTGCTCATCGGTACAACTCCATATCACTTGAAATATCGTACAAAAATCCAAGAAAAGTTTTCTATCTCAATCACACGCAACGGTAACGCTGACTTAAGACAATTTCCTAACGTCGCATTTAGCTATCGACGTTAGAACAGGGAAAGATGAGCGGTGCCGCAAGTAAGTCACTCAGTAACGTTTACACCGAATACAACGACAGACAAACTCATACCCACCAAAGGATTGATTCGAGATAAAAATTGTGCTCAAGAAAAAGATCTTATTTCTGCCACTCTAACTACCTATTATTTCTCTAGGTCACTGAACTTCTCACAAAAGCGCCGCCTCGGCACCACTTTTGTTCCCACGACAGAGTGATGGCCTAGAATTAATCAGCAATTCGGCTTACGTTTTCCCTATGGGATTACTTAACTACTTCTCAATATCGAGTCTATTTTGAAAGTTGATTTGAACTACGGCAGCGACGATCCGCTTGTTATCGATTCCATTTCTTCCGATGCCATTGTGGAAATACGAGGCCCAGAAGGCGTCGATGCCGATGCTGCTGTTGGTGTTATCAGAGACGCTCTCCTCCTGCCTGTTGCTGGCCCACCGCTATCTAAACATGTTGTTCCAGGGGATCGAGTCATTATCGCTCAAGCAGGAGATTTGCCTGGGGGCACACTGCTTTCAGATAGTATTTATTCCGCAATTCTCGAAATCTTGCAATCTGGTGGTGTGAGTCCTGATGATGTCCAGCGTATCATTGCACCACCAACCATGGAATCAGATGCGCTTTCACTCTCTGATGAATTGCCTAGCACTGAAATCCAGAATATATCTACAACAATTTTCAATCGACTCATTGATAGCGATACAGCGTATCTATCCGCTGATGAAGCCGGTGAACCACTCCATTTAGCCGGTGCTCTTATAGATGCTGATGTTGTCTTGTCGATCGGGAGTTTTGGCTACGATGCTAGCCTACGTGGACGGTCTCCCGAGGGTGAGCTCTGGCCAAGTTTTGCAAGACAAAATCGATGCCAAAAATTTATAAAAGCGTTGTTGAAGAAGCGACAATTAACTCTTCATCATTGGAGAGATGAGTCCGAGCAAATTACTGCACAACTCGGTATCATGGCATCATTACGTCTTGTAGCCGGAAACCACCAGACGTTAGCTGGAGCAGCGTTTGGTTTTCCAAGTGCCTCCATTGCACAATCGAGAGCACATGCAAAAGGATGGCGGCCGACCATTTCTTCTCGATCACCTTTAACAATTGCAGGAATCCCAGACCGGCCTTGTAGATTTGTTGAACTTACACGAGCTGTTGCAGCGGCTGCTCGCGTGACGACACACGATGGCACAATATGTATAGCTTGTAACATGAGTGAAAAGCCGGGAATTATTTTCACTCGCTGGCGACACGGCGTCGATCTGCCGATGCTCCTTCGTGAAGCTTCCGATTCCGAAGAGACTGTATTACTACTTGATGCACTTCACACTTCCCTTTTTGCACAAGCACTCGAAAATCGACGCCTCGTCCTTCTGTCACACCTCGATCAGGAATTTGTTGAAGACCTTGACATTGGGCATGCAGAAACTCCGGATGCAATCAACCGTCTTATTCAGCAATCTGAATCAGTCACCGTGCTTCACGAAGCGAACCGACTCTGTCCCAAGAAAATCTGATAGTGTCCCATAAAAACGAGGACTCTTTTTACACTGCCAATTCAGTTGTGATGCAACCATGCTGGAAACTCTTGGGGGAATCCGCGTTGCAACACCGTTCCTTGAACTGCATCAATAGGAAGTGAGCCCCATTGCCGGCTATCTCTACTTACTGCCGGGCAATCACCTAATACAAAAACATGTTTTTCGGGAACGATCCACGCCGTTTTGTTCGGCATAGATAACCAATATATATCCCGCCATACAAGTAAACCCTCTGCTTTGACAATGTCTGGCTCACCTGAGAGCAATTTCTCCTGACCGCCAATCATTTTAATTCCGATAGACAATGAATGTATGCTATGTTCCCAGCGGTTTTTATGAGACACATTCAGACAAGCAGACCAGAGTCTTGGCAATTCATATAGAACACCTTTATTTTGACCATCATAAATTCCTCCGGCTCTTCTCTCTTTGCCTAGTGGCCAAGCTGCAACAACAAATCGGCCGTCGAGTCTTCCTGCAATCACTGCAAGTCGTCCTTGCCTTCTCACGACGATTCGAGCTGCGCTTTGGTTATTTGCAAACAAAATCTCAAGGCTGTTTTCTTCCTGCAAGTGAATGTCTAAAATTACAGAAATACCGATGTCCTGCACACTATTAAGGTGCCGGGTTTCTTTTGGCAACCACGACACATCATCGTAAATACGCAAGCCGTTCTCATTGTGCACCACACCACGTGAGGAAGCTGGAGAAAATTTCAACCACGATGTGTGCTTAGGACTTACATGTTTACATGACCATTGATTACTCGTTTGTATCCAGGAATGTGTTGGGTCGCTCCACGAGTCTGCCTGATCGTCTACGATCATCCCGAACTGCCTTAGAAGCTGTGGGCTTTTTTGGATTACTTTACCTTTGATAAAAAGTTCGCCATCTGTGATTTGAATAGATTCTTTGGGCAATCCGATGACACGTTTAACGACGAGCTCTTCTTCAAGCTGACACACTACTGGTGCATAGCGTAAAAAACGATTTCCTTTACTTGGTTGCCACGAAATGACATCGCCCTCTTCGAACCTAGGCGCCATCGACATTCCCTGAACTCTGCCAGACAGAGAAGTATCGATTTGGTTGTCACAACCAACAACAATAAGACCAAGCGAAATCGTGATGGCGAATCGGATATTCACGACAAGGGTTCGTTCCAGAAGATCTCACACACTATGAGCTGATGTAAGGAAAGAGATTTTTTTAATCCAACACCCCCTTAACAGGGCCTGGCTTTCCTGGATTCGTTGGGGGGCGTGGTGGGGGTTTTACCCCAATATTATATCCACTGGATAGGCTATGAAGATAACTACCTGGATCAATTATGGTCCAGCCTGCATAAAAACCGCTACTGTCTGTCACTTTTCTCATCGCCATGTATGTTTCGAACGAATCAGGCTCAACCAAATACCTGAGGTACCATTTTCCCTGCATGTTGCGCAGCACTGTTCCGAAAATTCCTCGTACCGCCTTGTCTGGCTCTTCACCGCAGTCTTCTGTGGGAAGAATCTCTACCTTGATTTGCCTTCCCTGCCGAACAAGCTTTAACTCGAAATATTTGTTTTTTGCAGGATCTTTGTTGAATTCATCAATCAATGTCAACGCTTGTTTTTCATCAGCAATATAATTCCCCTCTCCAACATTAATCTTCTTGCTATCGATAATCATTTTCAGACGATTTTTAATCGCTGTTTCCATTAGCTTACCTGGATCCACAAATGGAATTACTTTCCCGTTGCTAACGAGAACTTTTCTCTCCTGAAGCAAGGCATTACCGTCTTTATTCCGAGGTATATCTTTTGGTGTTGGTGGTCGCACCTCCTTAGGAGGTGGTGCATTTAACTTTGGCATGCTGTCCAACTTTGCCAACAAATCTGCCTTTGCAACTGTGAACTTTTTTTCTTTATCTTCAAGAGTTGCGAGTTGCGCCATCAAACTCCTCCGAAGTTTCTCCGCAGCAAGCTTTTTTTCTTCCGCTTCTTTCTCTGCTGCTTCGGCAGCAAGTAAATCTTTTTTTGCTTTGATTTCAGCCTTGGCGATATCATCTTGCAGTGAGGCCAGCAATTTCTCAGGATCTATTTTTTCTTTTTCAGATTCAGACTTCAGCGCAAGCTTCATTTCCTCTAGTTTGGCCTCCGAATCTACCGCTGCCTGCTTCATTCGCTCTTGCTCTTCAGGGTCAATCTGCGCAATCATTTCTTCCATTCGTCGTGCTGCTTCCTGGCTGGAAAGCTGCACAGCTACAAGAACAATAACCAGAATGCCAACGACATTGGTCAGGGCATCGAGCAAAGAGTCCATATTCGCACCCGTTGCTGACGTTTGCCTTCTACGTCGAGCCATTGAATTTCTCTTTCTTCCAGCGCTGTATCTGTCATGAAAAATTATACACGTCAGTCAAGCAGAATTTTTCCCTCACCAGGCAGCGGAGCCTTGCCGCTCAATGCATCCAATACCGGGGCACCATTTGGTAACATACCAATAACAAGTCGATTTTCATTTTTCTTTTCATATTGATCAACAATTTTTTTTACCGTTCGGTATGAGTCCACACCTTCGGGTCGTACAAGAAATGTAATAATCGTATCCCGCTTCCTTCGAAGAAGCCCGGTCTTGCCTAAATGAGTAAGTACATAGTCCAGCAGTTTTGTAAAAGATTTATCACTGTTAGCTTTCACAACTGGTATCTTTATCGACTCCTCAGAATCAAAGAGATTTTTGTAATCAAGTGCATTTGGAAGTAATACCAGATCATTTTTTGTTATTTCCACAAAAAATGGCCGACGCACACCGCCGCGTCCTTTGTTCTCATACAACACAGAAATCGTCTGGTCTGGCTTCTTTTTTTTATCTGCAATTTTTGCTTCAATCCGCTTCATCTCGGCAATGATTTCCTGAATCTCAAGATCTCGCTTCTTGAGTTCTGCCGTATCTTCATCATCTGGAGGTGGTGGTGGTGGTGGGACCTCCAGCAAGCGCCCTTGAGCTTCACGCTGAGCGCGCTCGGCCTCGACTAATTGCTGCTGAGCTTTTTGTACACGAGTGTCACTGGAGATACTATCTTGCTTAAGTTTTTCGAGGCTCTTTTCAAGATCACGAATGGTCTGTAGATTTTGCTCTGTTTGTTGCTGGATGGCCTCATTAGCAAATTGTTCCGCTAACTTATCGCTGTCGACAGATTCGAGAACAACTGCCGTAATTATCAGAATCAAGTTTCCAATAACGCATGCCAGAATATCGAGAAACGGGAAAAGTGAAACTTCCTGTTTCTTTTTTTGCCTTCGGGCCATGACATTTTTTCCACGTGATTACACAGCCTGTCACTTTGCACAAGAACATGAACAGACGCAATTGAATAACAACTTAAGTTCTGTATTTGATTTTACTATTTTCTTCAGGCTTCTTTTTCTTTTCGCCACCGAAACCAAACCAACCGCGTTGTTTCATTTCAACCGTAATTGTTTGTCCGTTGAGTCGTTCCATTGTCTCGGCAAGTTCTGACAAACTTTTTTGTAACGATTGAGTGTACTCCTGCACGCTACTCGCAGCCTGTGACATAAGGTCTGTGGATTGCCCTTTGGCGTCCTGTGCAGTGGATGCCATTGCAGCGATCTCTTCTCGTGTCGACTCAACCATTTTGCCTAATTGCTCAACCTGCCCTGCATTTTTTTCATACAGCCGATCATGGGCATTACTCCAGCCCTCTTCCACTTTCTCCGCAAGCTTCTCACCCATACCATCGAGTTTCCCTACAAAACTTGTAAGTGACTGTTCTGTCTGAGATATACGCTCCGTCTGCTTATCATCTATTTTTTTCCACGAATCAAAGAGATCAGCCGCAACTCCCTTACCAAGGGTCTTCAATTGGCCAATCCAACCCTCAAGCTCTGCCCGGTGCACTTTGAGTGCTGCTTGCACAACATCCTGCATATCATTACGGCTCGCGGAAGGCATACGATGCTCTTCAGTATTTCGGCCGTCCTCGAGTCGACGTAAAAGATATTCATTGGTGTATTCATCAACTTCACCGATGACATCACCCTCCAGCTTCTGCAGAGCACTTACTGGAAATGTAAGAATCATTGCCATCGCAAGGGCAACCAGAGTGGTATCAAATGATGTACCAAGTCCCCCTGTAATACTTTTTAGACCA
The DNA here is from genome assembly GCA_014238855.1 of Planctomycetota bacterium. Lineage (GTDB taxonomy): Bacteria > Planctomycetota > Planctomycetia > Pirellulales > UBA1268 > UBA1268. Next base: position 16,272 of record JABAAH010000045.1, on the reverse strand, counting down.
ACCTTCAGTGACTCCATATCACTTGAACTACTCAGCGTATCAGTGAATCCACCCACCGCTGAACTTACGCCAATAACAGTTCCTAAGAATCCTAGAATTGGGATGGCCCAAATAAACACATGGAACATCGTGTAACTTGAGTCAACGCTACTGGCATCAAGATCCGACTGACTCGATAGCATTGTGGCCGTATCAGCTGCACTCTTTCGAACTCGGAAGTGTTCGAGGCCTCGAACGCACCGCGTGACAAGGAAACTGCCAACAGCAGCTTTAGGAAGCTCACTGATATATTCAAGAAACTTATCAAGATTTCGCCCAGTAATCTTCTCTCCAATATCACTTGGCAAAACGTCAAAAAGCATTGCCCGCTGCTGCCGCCGAATCTTGAAAAGTTTTGCAACCAGCATGCTTGCTGCCCAACTGAATAGAAAAACTTCCGTATAGGGAACCCAAAGCCCTGTTGCGAAGGTCGCACCTTCACCACCCATAAAAAGACGGCCCAGGTATGAGCGGTCATCTTTGGGACCAGCAAATGGTAGAAGCACAAGATAAAAAGCTACGGTCGTGGCAAGTCCAAACAAAATATAGAGACTTACTTTTACATTTGTATTTGCTGTGACCGAGAGTACCCGAGCACGCTCAATCGACTCTGCAGATTGCTTGCTGGTGGTAGCGCCGCTGGATGATTTGCCTGAGCCAGAAGACACCGCTGCCACTTCCGGCCGCTTCACAGTGATTGAACCACGACAATGCGGACAGCGTGCGGAGTTGCCAACAAGTTCATCTCGCACCTTAAGACTCTTGTCGCAGTGCGGGCAGGACATTGTAAAAAACATAAAAATATTCTCAAAAATTATGGCGGACTGGAGAATTTTTGTGCATCAAACGTATGTCTCGGGGAAAATTCACGCCAACAATGGCTCCCCAACGAATGAATGCAAACCTAACACCGCTTCAGCCTATCCCGACCTGTAACTCAAAGCAACTCAGGAGGAAACCACTGCTAGCTATTCACGTTTGCCCACGCATGACTCTTGGCACTCGCTAGTACGGCGTCACAAACGCGTTGCGTTTCAAGTGCATCACGGAACGTTGGGTGACAAGGCTCACCCTTTGCATAACACGTCAAAAAATCAGCGACCTGATGAACAAATGAATGCTCATAGCCAATCGCCAGGCCTGGCACCCACCAATGACTCATATACGGATGTTCGCTATCCGTCACATGCACACTCTTCCAACCTCGCTCTGGACCTTCGTCCTTATAGTCGAATATTTCTAATCTGTGCAGATCATGAAGATCCCACTTCAGGCTCATGTTCTCGCCATTGATTTCAAATGTGTACAGTGCTTTATGACCACGTGCATATCGAGTGCTTTCGAAAATTCCAAGCGAACCATTTTTAAAATGGCACAAAAAAGAGCATGCATCATCGATTTCAACTGGCTCTTTTTTACCAGTTAACTGATGCGTCCTTTCTTTGACAAATGTTTCTGTCATGGCTGTCACATCTGAGACTGAGCCATTCAACCAGAGCGCTGTGTCAATGCAATGGGCAAGAAGATCTCCTGTAACACCGCTGCCAGCTGCTTTTGCATCGAGCCGCCACAGTGCAGCGCCACCTTGGGGCAACTCTGCACTAATCGTCCAATCCTGAAGAAACTCGGCTCGATAATGAAAAACTCGACCCAAGCGACCTTCATCAATTAATTGTTTGGCATATGTTACCGCAGGCATTCTTCGATAGTTGTACCAGACCGTATTTGGCACACCTGCCTTTTCAACAGCCTCGCACATCTTCTCGCCTTCCGGGGTATCCATCGATAGAGGCTTCTCACACAGAATTGCTTTTCCATGCTTCGCTGCCTCAATGGCGATATCTGCGTGTAGATTGTTTGGGGTACAAATATCGATTGCATCGATGTCATCAGAAGCCACAAGTTTACGCCAATCATTCTCAACACGCTGATACCCCCACTGATTAGCAAAGGCTTGTGCTTTCTCAACATCTCTCGCTGCAACAGCCTGCAGGACTGGTACATACTCGAGGTCAAAAAAGTTTTTTACACGGTTGTAACCGTTTGAGTGCGCCCGCCCCATGAAACCATAGCCAATCATGCCAATACGAAGTGGCTTTGCCATCACTATTTTTCCTTTCGTGATCTGTACTATCGTGAACTGTCTTAGTTCCAGCCATGTGCATCCCGCACGGCAAGCATGGTCTTCAGGATTGTGTTCCATGTTGCCGGATTTTCAAGCATTTCATTCGAAAACATACAACCGTCCCAACAAATATGCTCGATGCATCGTGAAGAAGCATCTTCAAGCCAATACCCAGAGCATTTTACAATATCGAGTTTTCCGTTGGGGTCATCGGCAGGGCAATGCTTTCCGGTTTTATCATGTGAACCGGCCCCATGGACTTCGCCATCATTCTGTGCAACATGAAAATCGATAGTCCACGGTCGAAGCTTGTCGGTCATCTGCTTATATGCAACATAAAATTCTTCCGATGAACAATCTGCATTAACCAGAGCATTCTCCGGAGCGTTATAACCTAAGAGATATAAATAGGTATGTGCCAAGTCCGCCTGAAATCCAAGCGTCTCCGGCATCCCAACTCCTTCAAGAACATCAAGCATGTCACGCCAAGAATGCATGCCGGCCCAGCAAATTTCTCCTTCTGCAGCAAGTCTCTGGCCATTATCAGCCGCAATTTTCGCTGCTTCCTGAAAGGTCTCAACAATCTTCGCAGTGCCGGCCTTGGTATCTTCACGCCATTGAGCAACACCAAACTCGGCTGAATCTATACGTATAACACCGTATTTTCTAACACCACGCTGCTCAAATACTTTCGCGATGCGACACGCCATTGTGACTGCTGACAAGAACTTATCTCGTGCATCACTATCACCCATTGCAGAGTCACCAATCGTGCCTGGCCAAACAGGTGCTACAAGTGAGCCAATAGAAAAACCATGACTCGCAATCTTATCCGCGATCTTGAAAAGCTCGTCATCTGTTGCTTCCGGATTTGTATGTGGCAGAAATAGGAAATAGTCAATTCCGTCAAATTTCTGACCATCCACCTCTGCAGCTGCCGTAAGTTCCAACATTCGATCCAACGATATTGGTGGCTCCTGACCTTCGTCAGTTCCCTTCCCAACAAGACCCGGCCACATTGCATTATGAAGTTTTGGACTCGCGTGAGACATTTATCTGTTCCTTCCATTCATGGGCAGATCTCCATAGAAATCTACGCCGAAATAACGAAGTGCTACCGGTAGTCCAGGACCTGTACTGCGAACCGTGTAGCCATCAACGGCAGCTTCCGTCATTGTGACCTTCGCTCCCGACAGAACTGTACGTTCTTTTGTGTTAAAAAGCTGTCGGCAATCACCCAAGGCTTTTCCGGCAATACTTTCAACGTTTTTACCTTCGGGAAGAACTACGGACGAACCACGATCTGCTGTAGTCATAAATCTGGATACCCCTACGACAACTGGACCAAAAGCACGCTTTATGCTGATATCGTTGTACGATTCGACGTCGAGTGCTGCAAGGAGCAACATACTTTGTTTTAGCTACTTTACGAAACAGATGACGTGTATCGTTACTAGTACCAATAAAAACGTAAGACTTCAACAAATGTAAACAATCTGGTTGATTGAACTAATATCGCAAGATCTTATGACGTCCCCAATGAAAATAATCCATCACTTCGAGGACCGAAAATGGGCATAGCTTCTTCAAGAACACGATTTGACATACAAGCCATTGTTTTTGATCTCGATGGTTTGCTCGTGAATACAGAAGAACTGTATCAGGATGTAGGTACTGAGTTATTAAGACGCCGGGAGAAAACGTTCGATGCGGACCTACTCGACGCAATGATGGGACGACCCCAACACATGGCACTATCAATTATGATCGAATGGCATGGGCTGGATGACACCGTCGAAACGCTCGCTGATGAAACGAAAAAAATATTTCACACACTTCTTGCTACCCGGCTCGCAATCATGCCTGGCGCAAGAAACCTGATAGAGCATATTCGACTACTTAATATCTCCCTTGGAGTTGCAACAAGTAGCGGGCCAGAGTTTGCACACGATGTTCTTTCCCGCGTTGAACTTCTCGATGCTTTCAACTTCGTCCTTACCTCTGCTGATGTCATCGCGGGAAAACCAGATCCTGAAATCTATCAGTTGGCCGCCAAGACGGCCTGCACACAACCTGAGAAAATGCTTGTCTTCGAAGATTCAGAAACTGGATGTAACGCTGCTGTTGCCTCGGGTGCAATCACAGTAGCTGTCCCATCAGGCCATAGTCACCGGCATTCTTTTTCAGGAGCCGAACTTATTGCAACGTCTCTTGCTGATACTCGAATTTATGAGCTACTCAGTTCTCCCGTTGAAAGAAAAAACTCTGACCAAGATTGATCTACTTTTTCTTTTTCTTCCCCGTCGGCTCGGGCTCCATAACATCGAGCTTTTTTCTTTGTTTGCTCCATGATGGTTTCGTCTGTGATCTGACCTTCCAAATTGAAACATCATCTAACTCCACAAGTCCATTCTTTGGGCCCGCAAGTCCAAGCCCATTTCCACCGCTGGAGTTTGACTTTGCAAGACATTCATGCTTGATGTACCAGGTTGGCCCATCAACGAACTGAATAATAAACTCATCTCCCTTGAGTTCTGCCAATCCGTGATACCACTTTCCAGGCATGTATTTAAAATCGTCCGACTCAGCTACTTTGAGCGTCTCGTGGTCAACGATTACAAACGTACCTGAACTGCTAAATTTTATTCGACAGACGTGGTGACCGAATTCAACAAATGGAACGATATCGGTTTCGTCACCACCAAGAAACCGAAAAGAAAAACCGACCAGAAATTCAGGTGGCGTTATCGGAACACTCACGCGAGCTTCATATCCGTAATGGTGCGTGCGACTTGCCTGATATTCCTCCGAGGAGGGCCGGCCTCGCAAGACTCCGTCTTCTATCGACCACCGCGTACCCTGGCGGTTCTGCCAGTCTGTTTTTTTGACCGGCCCACGCTTCGTAAAAGTTTCTTGTAACACGCGCTGACTAGGAATCACCATGAGTGGATTCAGTGTGTGCCAATCTGCTGCGGAACAGATTGTCATTACAGAAAAGAGACCAAAGGCTGCAAGCAATATCCTTCTTGCGACTATTCTCATCACTTTCATTCCTTTTCGGTGAAACTTTTTGTGTCCTATGTATTCTGAGACCCATCTCTCGCAGAATACAACATAGTAACCGGTCCGTGATAGTAACCGGTCCATGTTGCAGAAGGTTCTTTGCTTACCATCTCTTTTCAAAATATGTTTTTTTCACTGAACACTCAGGCTCAGGCTACGAGAACGTGCAGAAAATTCTGGTGCATAGCGGCTCCGAAGAGTTGCAAAGCCACTTGAAGAATGCCCCTGATGCGCAACACGCAAGGAGTATTCGAGAACGTGCGTTCCCTCGGGCAATCGCTCAAAGAAGAATTGCGTGCTTGCATCTCGAGTGACCTGATACCAACCGACACCATCAGCCCATCGCCACCCTGAAAGCACATCGACTGGTTCAGTGAGGCTTGGTCGATGGTCTGTAAGCTCAAGGAATTCGTAGGCTCGGTCGCTAGAGATCTTCAGCCGTACAACTAGTTCTTCACCAACACGTACTTTTTCTGAAGCAGATACTGGATCTAACACAGCTCCCGATTTCGTCATCCTTTTGATAAAGAGTTCTTTTGTGACTGCAAGTTCATCTCGTCCAGAGGCCTCAACATTCTCGATCGCATCGAGATATTGCCAGTGAACCCCGCCGAATGCCAAGCCACCACCTGCCGGCTTTTGAAACGTTACCTCTGCCATGGACGCCGTGATTTCTCGTCGTACAAATCTAGTTTCGAAGAAACCGGTACCAGCTTCTGCTTGAGTCACTCCGTTCTCACCCGGCATCAGTGACTCCGCACCGACTGACACCTGCACCATTGACAAATCACCCAGAAGATCTTTTCCTCTTCCTAGCAATACACCAACGGCATTGGCAGTGGCTGGTATCCCCGGCCAGCGGCTTGTTCTCTTCTGCTGAATAAGCCAAGCCTTCATTGCCTCCACGGATTCTGAATCACTAATAATTTCATCGAATGCCTCGATCATAAGTGATTGTGTTTCAATCGGGGCCTGAGCCCAACTCCACCATTCTGGGTGTCGGTTTCGCCACCACATGCCTTGCCAGTTGTCTTCTTGACGATCAGCGGCGTGCTCACCCCAGGGGCCACCCACTGCTCGTTGCTTGAGGCTTTCAATAATCGATTGTGCTGTCTCACGCTCGTTACTACGAAAAAGTGCCACTGACAACTGGCCCTGACTTCGATTATCAGATAACTTTGTCCAACTCTTTCGTCCAACCCGAATACACCACGCATAGGCTTCAGCAGCCTTCCCATTCAGCGGGGCATCACCAAGAAAGAAACTTCTTGCATAAACTGCAAATACACCCAGTCGAGTAAGCACTGGTTCAGGTGCCAAAACAAGATTTCCAGCTTTGCGAGCCCGGTCCTGTCGCTGTTGGGCAATCCGCTTCTCTTCAATAAGACGGGCATCAATCCATGGCAATGCTGCTCGAACTGGAGAAATGTCAACGCTGACTCCATTTGCTCGTAGTCGGCCAAAACCCGTAACAATAGATAACGTTACGGAATCGCATGATGAACCTCCTGGAAACCACGGCCACCCTCCATCTGGGTTTCTTAAACTATTGAGCCGTCCGATTGCTGCAGTTATTTCATTATTGACACGATTCTGATCAAAGAGGTTTGCGACACGAGCCCTTGCTTCAGTTTCACTTGTAGCATCACGAACCCACGGTGTTTCTGCCAGAAGTGTTTTGACGAGGACTTCATTTTTTTCAAGCGGACTTTTCAGTGTGTTTGTACCGCGCCATTGCTCAAAGATCTTTTCAATTCGCGGATCACTTGTAACAAGATGCTTTGCATACATATTCGCATAGAGTCGATAAAAGAGAGCATCAACACTTTCATCGCTTCGTTCCATCAAATAAGGCAGGGCCATCACGGCATACCATGCTGGATTTGATACTGCCTGAACAGCCAGTGATTCATTCTGAATAGCAGCTGAATCCTTTTTATTGCTACCTAAAAGTTTTTCCAGTACCACTGTCGTACTCTCACCACCACGAATCGTAACCGGGATAGTCTCTGTCACGAGAACCCTTCGGGGAAATACGGGCAACATCGCTTCCTCACCATCAGCAAGATTACGAGCGTTTCCGGTGGAAGTTCCTGTTGCACGATACAAGAGAACATCCGTGCCATCTGCAACGTTCACCGTGAAAAACAATGCCTCAGACGTTCCAGCAGCAAGATCAAAAGACTGTTCGTTCTGATCCTCCAAAAGTGCATCACGACTGTCATGTGTGCGTGCATCAGACAGAGCAAGTCGGACTGTTCCTGCAAGACGTCCACTCGATGTATTACTGACTTTGATAGGAAACTTCACAACATCGCCTTCACGTAAAAAGCGTGGTGGCATCGGCTCTACCATCAAGTCTTTTGAGGTAACACACGTATCAAAAAGTGTTCCGCTTCGAATCTGTTTGTCATGCGCAAGCGCTTTGAATTGCCAGGTTGTGAGTGTGTCAGGTAAGACAAACTCGAGCGTTACGCTCCCGGCCTCATTTGTAATAAGGGTCGGCATAAAAAAGGCAGTTTCCGCCATATTGCGACGTGGTGGCGGTGATGCTGAATGACTCTCCCCACCTCGATTTTCCTCCGCATTATTGTCTGTATCGCTTTGGCTTCCACGACCCTCGGTCGCAACATCGGCTTCTGCCATGATTCCCTTTGAAGCATTCGTCTTAGCCATCACTCCGTCGGCCATCGCCATTTCAGGTGCCGCCATCGCAGCCATCGGCATTGATCTGCTTCGAACCATACCCCGACCACCAAGCATGCCTCCGAGGCCACCATGTAGTGGTGATCCAAATGGACGACGGAATCGATGATACGAAATGTTGACACTCTGATGATGACGCCGCCATCCCCCATAAATCTGTTGCATCGACTTCGCAGAATTTGAAAACTTCAACTGCTGATAACTTGTCTCCTGCGCGAACAGAGACAGCGATGGCCATCGATGTGATGTGAGGGCATCAAGTGACTGGTCGTACAGCGTTGCGGTCATCTCTGCGATGGTTGCTTGTGCTGGTCCAGTAAGTGGATCAGCTGCAGTCCGAACCGTTGCCCGCCAGACTTCTTTCGTTGATGGCTCCAATCGCCTTGTAAAACGCTCCCATTCAATAGATAGATTTTTATTTGTCCAAGGGACATCGACCCTGTGCGTTTCATGATGAAGACGCCCCTCACGAACCATCCATGCACGAAGGGTGATGCCACCACGATGCGAATCTTCTACCTTGAATGAGATTGGCGTCTGCGTACGTGTTTTTTTCGTCCAATAACGTTTGAGAACGCGGCCTGATTTTACGACCTCGACGAGAGAAACACCTTGCTTATATCCAGTGCCCACAATGGCTCGAATCTCACTGGCAACCTCGACACTCGATTTTTCAACACGAAGCACAAATGGCTGCTTTATCTCATAATGTTTTGCCGTCATCTCGATGACCTCGATAAGTCGAGTTGCCATCACTTCAGGACACTCTGAAGTCGCAGGAATGATAAATGTTGCTCGGTAGATACCGACATCAAGTGGCACGGCAGCCTGCCCCAAGCCACTTGATACATCTGTCACAACGTCGGTGGAAAAGATCTCCTCTCCCTCAGCCCATGTCTTTGGATCATCATCCTGTGGCACTGGAGGAACACGAAGCCCTCGTCCGTTTCGTTTCCGTAAAATGTCATACGGAACACGAGAATTCGTGAAATCACCTCGGGCTACACGCTCTGGTTGTACAAGGCGGTTAATTCGCAGCGCTCCAGACACTCCTCGGGGAGCCGCATCAAGTGAACGGGTGGAGATACCTATTCGAACTGAAGCAGGGTTTCCGTTGTCAGCCGTCTGCCAATCCGGGACATCAAGAGTTACTTCCACGTCCACATACCCGGCCGATACTCGAATGTCATCCGACCGTGTTTCACCGGCTGTATCAGTCACATCAGCAGTCACGTGATAGGTAAATGTTGGCAGTGACTGTGGTGGTAAAACTCTATCGGGGACTGCGGAGAATGTTATTGTAAATGTTCCGTCAGCATCTGTTATGGCGTGCCCACGGGCAATGCGTTGCACCCCACTATCAAATGGAAGCCATGGAAAACACCAACGACACCATGTTGGAAACCGAACCTCTCGCTTCACGTTCCAGTTAACTTTTGCTCCCGCGACTGATAAGCCGGTATAGGTTGAAGCTGTTCCAGAGAGCTTGACATCCTTCGCCAGCTGAACTGACTCTGTTGGCAATGCCAATTCAACCTGAAACTTAGGCCGCTTATATTCCTCAACTCGAACACCCACCATACCTGTGCCGCCACTGCCCTGAGCTCGCACGGACCATCTTCCTGGAAGTGAACCTGTTGGAATAGAAAAGGAACCATGAAAAGATCCGAATTCATTTGTTTGCAGAGGAAGCTTTGAAATCTGTCTCCCATTCGCATCTTGCAATGTTGCTTCAACTGAAGTTTTCGAAACCGCGGTCGCACCGCGACGATCCGCTGATTGCTCAAGCAGAATACCTTTAAAATGAAGCTGCTGACTCGGTCGATAGATTCCTCTATCTGTCATCAGAACAATTGACCGCTGCACCTGTGACGTACGTTGTCGCTGCCAAAATCGTTCGGGCTCAGTAAGCATGCGGTGAATCGTGCCATTCATTTTCGAAGTCACAACAAGAACAGCTTCCTGTCCTGATTCGGCCTTCAACTCATAGTGACCATCTTGGTCTGTCTTCACACTTTCTTGTTGAAGCATACGTCGAGGCCGAGAGTTTCGGTCACGCCGCCATACGGTAACTTTGGCTCCTCGAATTGGTTCGCCACTTTGACTATTAACAACATACCCCGTGTGCTGTGCACGCTGTGCTTGATGACCTGTGGCATTCACAACGGAAATTTGGCTGACCCAGATGAGTGTTGTTGAAACAACATTATCACTCTCACTAAAATCTTCACGAGGACTGCATACAACCCAGTACGCACCAGGAGCAATTGTTTCAGTCTCAAAAACTGCCTGGACTGATGTATTTTGAATTGCCGATCGGTAATCATCAGTTGAAGGAAGCGCGATTGCGGCCGATTGAAGAATTGGAAGTGAGAGGATCTGGCCCCGATCTTTTTGATCAATCCACTGCCCAGATGGTTTACCTTCGCGCAGTCGCTCTTCCCAATTTGCCCTGACAAGTCGCAGATGGAGTCGGTCAATATTGCGATATGTAACCTGGATGGCAGGCCATGGCTCGGCCCAGGTACGTTCTGCTGTGACAGAGACTTCCTTAGCTTCAATCTGAGCAATAAGATTTTGACATTGCTTCCCACCGATACTTTCCGGATAGCGATCAACTGCCGGTATTGCGATGCTCCGAGCTTCAGCTGGGCTTTCTGACCGAATACTCTCTGCCAAAGAAAATCTTGCCATTGCACTTATCTCATAGTCCTCCGCCTTCTCTATATATGTCTTGAGCTCGTGGCAAAATCTATCGTTGGGTTCGGTCTCTCCGTCAGCGACTGCAACCTCACGTGCCCAGCGAAGACGATCCAGATCTGCAGAAAGATATGCTGTCTGATCTGTATCATCAGCATGGAAATTCAAAATCTGCTGATAGAGACTGATAATCTGAAGGATTGGTGAGTCTGTATCTGTAACAAATTCTTTTTTGGTGTCTTTCTGAACTGGCTGCCAATGCCGAAATATATTGACCTCTTGTAGTGCTGGCGATGAAGCCTCAAGCTCAAAAGCATCTTCTGGTGCAACAATACCTCGTTCACCAGTCTGGTGGAATGCAATCGCATCTTGTGCAACAACATCCCAGAGTGTTGGCCGATAGGCCTCACCCATTGAGCCAGCTTCGACAAGCATTGCCCAATCACCAACGAGAAGCTTTTTGAGTCCGGCATCAGTTGCCAATGCCATTTCAAAACGATAACGAATCTCGATGACAATCTGTCGAAGGTCCCACGAACTTATTTCTGATAGTTCGTGATCTGAATCACTTTGAGCCTGAATCGTCCGCTGTGCAAATCGCCATCGATTCGACTGGAAAAATCCCCACGTCCAGTTTGCCTGAATGGCTTGCAGTACACCACGCGTTTGTACAGGTGCGATTTCTGTAGCAGCATCCAAATCAATCAAACGCTGTGGGTCATCTGCTGGCCGATCTGAATTCTCAAGTAACACACGTGTCGCGATAGCACGAGCAACCTCATCCCAATGTTTGTCTTCGATGGCAGACTGTTCAATGCCTGCGAGTAGATCCCTTCCGGTCTTTGGCTTTCCTTCACGAATCGCTTTTGTAATCGACTGCCATTCAGCATGATGGGGAACCAGCGGCTCAGCGGCGTACAGCATCGGCACCCAACAATTCATAAAGCAGAGCATGTACAGAATGTTTCGAGTCATTTTTGGATATCCTGCAGATTAAAAAAGAGAACTACTTTTTGAAGATATATGCACATTGTTGAATATGTGTGCACGCCAGACCCATACAAAACATATTTGCATCTTACGTACTTTTTTGATGCTTTCCGAAAACAATCACTGATGCTGAATCATCCATTATTCGTGATCGCCACTCCTAGTGTCAGAACCAAATAAAGACAGAACCAAAGCCCCCACATGGCAGAGAACTGACTCCTGTTGCGTTTTGGTATGAAAAACCCATTTCTTAGTACTTTCACAACTCATTAACGCAGAGTCTTTCTTGCCGTTACAGAAAAATGTGCTAATAATAAGTGAGAATAAGTCGACATATATTCCTATCCCGCTGATCGATCCCTCTGGGGTCCGCGCTTAACGGCTTTTGGCCATTAAACGGCGACGTGGGTGTTCCCAACGAATCTCTCTGGAGTTACATCGATGGAACCCTCAACGATACGGTTTCTAGGACAACGCTTTCGGTTGCCTCTTCGTATAAGGGCCGCGGTGTTCGCTCTATCTTCCATTGGATTCACGCTAGGGATCGTCCAAGCCAAAGAGCCACTTTCATATAACGAGCACATTCGTCCAATTTTGGTTGAAAACTGTTTCTCCTGTCATGGAGCAGACTCGGCGAGCCGGAAAGCTGACCTCCGCCTTGATCGTCGTGAGGATGCCATTGAGTACGGAGCCATTGTTGCTGGCGACCCTGATTCAACAGTCTTGCTCGACCGCATTTATTCTGACGATCCTGAGGAGGTCATGCCGCCTCCCGAAATAAAAAAAACACTATCCACTCAACAAAAAAATCTTCTCACACAGTGGATTAAGGAAGGTGCCGAATACGAACCACACTGGTCGTTCATTCCTCCAACGCGTCCTCCAGTTCCGAAAGTAAAAAAGCAGGAATGGGTTCGTAACCCTGTTGATTCTTTTATTCTTGCGCGACTCGAGACTGACGGCCTCACGCCCGCTGCAGAAGCTGATCGCCGAACGCTTGCTCGCCGGCTTTCACTCGATCTTACAGGCCTTCCACCAGAGCCCTCTGTTGTTGAGGCATTTGTTCTTGATCCTCATACCGATGCCTACGAACGCCTCGTTGACACATTCCTCTCCAAACTTGCGTGGGGTGAACATCGTGGCCGACATTGGCTTGACTATGCTCGATATGCTGACACCCATGGCATTCACTTTGATAACTTTCGTGAGATCTGGACATACCGACAATGGGTTATAAATGCATTCAACCGCAATATGCCATTTGATCAATTTACGATCCTGCAACTTGCAGGAGACCTGGTCACTGATCATGGGCCAGGTGCAACGCCTGACCAGATTCTTGATAACAAGATTGCCACTGGTTTCAATCGCTGCAATATGACGACCAACGAAGGTGGCATCATTGATGAGGAATACATTGTCCTCTACGCGAGGGATCGTACTGAAACCACAGCACAGGTTTTCATGGGACTGACTGCTGGTTGTGCCGTCTGCCATGACCACAAGTTTGATCCGTTGTCACAAAAAGAGTTTTATGAACTCTCCGCATTCTTTAATAACACAACACAGCGTGCCAAAGACGGAAACGTCTTCAACACTCCACCGGTTCTCGCAGTACCACGTACTCAAGATCGCGAGCGGTTCCGAAAGATTGAACAAGAATTGCCTGTTGCACGAGCAGCCCTAGCGACTCGCAAAAAGAATGCGAAAGGCGAATTCCACACATGGGTTCAATCACTCACGGAGGATCAGGTCCTTGCCGTGCGTCCGCAAGAAACACCACTCCTCGACATTGCGTTTTCTGAAGGTGAGGGAAATGCAACAAAAGCATCCTTCTTAGGAAAACAAACGACCATACCGATTTCATCCACCACATCATGGTTACCCGGCCCGAGCGGCATGCCTGCTGCATTACTCAATGGGAAAGCTGTCGAACTTTCATCAATTGGTGACTTTGAGCATGATCAGCCCTTTACTATTTCCTGCTGGATCAAGCTTCCAAAAGAAAATGGTAATAAAAATTTTGCCATTGCCTCTCGGATGGATGAGTCGAATGCACACCGAGGATGGGATCTGTGGGTTGAAGACCGTCGTGTCGGCATGCACCTGGCGCACAAATGGCCTGAAGACGCATTGAAGGTTGTCGCAAAAAAACAACTCAAGGCTGACGTCTGGACACTCGTCACGCTGTCATATAACGGCAGTGGGAATCCTGGTGGTATCAAAATCTATTACGACGGTGTTGTGGAACAAAAACCAAAGGTCACAAACAACAAATTCAAGAAAAACACAACGCGTACTGATAAGGTGCCATTTGTTATTGGAAGTCGATCAAAGGGATCACCTGCTAAAAATGTCGGACTGACAAATCTTTCACTCTGGGGCCGAGCGCTCTCTCAAAACGAAGTGGAGAGGATTGCAAAAGCCGCTCTTCTGACTGATATCGTCAAACTTCCGAAGGAGGAACGGTTCCAGGCTGCAAATCGTGTTTATGATTGGTGGCTCTCCTCCTTTGACAAGGCTTTTCAAGAAGCGAAGGCACGAGAGAACACATTGGTCGCCGAAGAAGCAACCATTAAAAAACGTGGCACGATTGCACATGTTATGGAGGAAAAGCCTGACAAGCCCAAAGCTTTTGTGCTCGATCGAGGAGAGTACGACAAACGACTTGATGAGGTTTCTCCTGGAACCCCGGCAGCACTTTCGACCTATCCAGAGACACTTCCAAAAAATCGGCTGGGTTTCGCGCAATGGCTACTCCTACAGGATCACCCACTCACAAGTCGTGTCACCGTCAATCGATTCTGGCAAGAAGTTTTTGGAACGGGTCTTGTTCGAACAAGTGGTGACTTTGGAATTACCGGAGAGCTGCCAAGTCACCAGGAACTCCTTGATTGGCTTGCCGTTGAATTCCGAGAAAGCGGATGGGACATCAAACATCTTTTCAGACTTTTTGTGACGAGTGCAGCCTACCGACAGGCTGCGACAGCCACACCAGAGAAACTGTTAAAAGACCGTGACAATCGTTTGCTCTCACGCGGCCCTCGATTCCGAATGGATGCTGAAATGATTCGTGACACTGCCTTGGCAACAAGTGGTCTGCTTGTCCAGAAAATTGGTGGCCCAAGCGTCAAGCCATACCAGCCCGTTGGGGTCTGGTCAGCTGTTGCCATGCCAGAGAGCGACACAAAAAAATATGCCGCGAGTACGGGCGCTGATCTGTATCGCAGAAGTATGTATTGGTTCTGGAAACGATCAGCTCCACCGACCTCAATGGATATTTTTGATGCACCGTCACGTGAAGTCTGTACGGTGAGGCGAGACAGAACAAATACTCCATTGCAGGCACTTGTAACATTGAATGATCCGCAGTTTGTTGAGGCGTCCAGGGCACTAGCCGACGATGCACTCTTTTTAGGCGGGGGCAATGACGACCAACGTATCGATTACATCACAAACAGGCTGTTATCACGGGCGCTGAATGAGTCCGAAAAGCCTATTGTCAAAAGTTCACTGGCTACATTGACATCCTGGTACAAGGACCATCCCGAAGATGCACAAGCCGTAATCACAGTTGGCAGCTCACAGCCACGGCATAAAGATGCTGCGACGTTAGCAAGTTGGACCATGCTGACAAACCAGCTCATGAATCTCGATGAAGTGCTTTCCAAATAACCCACCCGCAAGAAATACATCCATGAATCCACCAATTCGATCACCGCTGGACGAACTGGGGCTGAACCTCACACGACGACGTTTCTTTGAACATGGCAGCCATCTCCTTGGTGGGGCGGCGCTTACATCGCTTCTTCCAGGTGGACTTGCGCACGGCGCGCCGAGTGCCCAAAACAATTCAAACATTGAGATACCTCGCGTACCGGGTGCCATCGGACCTCACTTTGCCCCAAAAGCAAAACATGTCATCTATCTGCATATGGTTGGTGGGCCACCGCAGCAAGACATGTATGACTACAAACCGGCAATGGATGACTGGTATGACAAAGACTTACCTGAAAGCATCCGGAAAGGCCAACGTCTGACAACCATGACGTCTGGTCAGAAACGCTTTCCGATTGCGCCTTCTAAATTCAAATTTAAGCAGCATGGTGAAAGTGGCATGTGGGTGACTGAACTCTTGCCATGGACTGCAAAAATGGTTGATGAGATGTGCTTTGTGCGAAGCATGCATACAGAAGCGATCAATCATGAGCCTGCGATCACTTATATGCAGACAGGAAATCAGATTACCGGACGTCCGTGTCTCGGGTCATGGACGAGTTATGGTCTTGGAAGCCTAAATGAAGATTTGCCAGCGTTTGTTGTTCTAGTCGCCCAATCAACAAAGCCCGCGCAGGCGCAGGCTATTGGTGCGAGACTGTGGTCAAGTGGATATCTTCCGGGTGAATACGCCGGGGTGAGCTTCCGTTCGAGTGGTGACCCCATTCTTTACATTAATAATCCACCAGGGGTTTCCGATGCCGTTCGCCGGCAAACACTTGATGGACTGCAGGCTTTAAACCAGCAGACGTTTGAGAAGATTGGTGACCCCGAAATTCGCACACGAATTGCTCAGTATGAAATGGCCTATCGGATGCAGACGAGTGTGCCCGACTTAACTGACATTTCTCAAGAATCTGAGAGCACGCTTG
>JABAAH010000044.1 GCA_014238855.1 Planctomycetota bacterium | reverse complement strand
CAGATTGATATGACCAAGAACCTCTCCATTGCAGAGATGCTCAAGGAAGCCAACGAAGAGTATGTCACAGCTTTTTATGGCAAAGGCTGTACACCGATGGGCTGGTTCAAGGATCACGGTTATGACGTGACCGATTTTCACCATAAACATCCCAATGGGAATGGACATGGTGACTGGTGGGAGCCTGCCGATAAAACCCCAATACCGGATGACGACCCCAAGCGTGTCTTCAGTCTGGCAAAGACCGCTCAAGAATTTCTAAAAGAACGTGGTAAGGATCGAAAACCATTTTTCATGACGATCTCCCATTATGCCGTGCATGTACGCAATACATCCCTCAAGAGCACAAGAGAAAAATATCTTCGCATCCTTGCCACAGAGAACGGCATTGAGGGTGGGATTCCAGATATCTCAAAATTTGATACGAATGCCCATGAGATGACAAAGAAACTACAGGCACTATGGGAAAAAGCCAACTACGCGGCCATGATGGAAAACATGGACACATCGATTGGAATGTTTCTCGACGAACTTAAGGCACAGGGACTCGAGGACAACACCTACGTCATCTTTTCTTCAGATAATGGCGGAGGCCAGAGCAATAAGCCTTTGCAGGGTGGAAAAGCCAAAATGTGGGAAGGTGGCCTGCGCATTCCAATGATTGTGGCCGGGCCTGGAATCACTGCAAATTCGCAGTGCGATCAACCGGTAGCACAGTGGGACTATTTAACAACAATGCACGATCTTGCTGGCAGTACGGCCTCGTTACCAAGTGATTTAGATGGAATTAGTTTGCGGCCCGTTTTTGAACACGGCAACGATGGGACGCTTGCTACACGTGACACCGGGTTTGTTTTTCATTTTCCTGCACATTACACGGTACCCATTACCGCATTCAGAAGCGGTGATTTCAAACTGATGCGACATCTCAATTCGGGCGAAATCAAGTTGTTTAATGTCGTAAAAGATATGGGTGAGACAAATGACTTGACGAAACAAATGCCTGAGAAAACGGCAGAAATGGTGCGGCAGTTGGATGCGTATCTTCAAAAGGTCGGTGCATGGACAATGGATGAGGTCTACGAGACCCGTACAGAAGAGCTGGAAAAGTGGACTTTGGAAAATCAACTCAAAGTTGATCAATTGAATAAGCAGTTGAACGAAACAGGCTTGTCACAAGAAGACCGTCTTGAACTCAGCAAAAAGCTGAAAGAAAGCACGGCAAAAATAAAGCACTTTAAAGAGAATCTTGAAAAACTCAATCTGGATCGAAATTCGGACCTTTGGTTCTAGAAGGTCATAACCAGACAAGCACACTTGAGCTTGATGCGATTTAAAGTCATAAGATTCTTTTCCTCAATAGAGCGAATGCCAAAGCGATTTACATGCCGTGCAGGCCAAACCAACTTTGCAAAGCATTACGTTCAATCAGTTCGAATTATCCCTTGAAATTTGCTCCCAGGATAATGGCGACCCCGAGACGTCTACTGTATCTTTCTCATAGCGAATCGTGGTCCATTCACCCTTGAGTGGCAGTCGGATTTCCATCCATTCCCAGTCGTCTGGCAGGGCTGGACGCACAAGCAATTTATTCTCAGGGATGGAATACTTGAGCCCACCTAATCCTTCGAGATACAACAGGATTTTCCCAGCATTGAAGTTTGAATATTGGTCTCCAAAAAGCGTGCGGTCACGACGGTACGCCTCTGGTGCAACAGGAATATTCCATTCGTCGTGCCAGTTGTAATTGCCAATGTGGTTGAGTGTCAGTTCTGGTGCAACGGAAAGCCCTTGGCAAAACATTCCGTCGAGCATGAAGTAGGCAGTGTCTGGCGTATACCCAAAGGAATCATCCACTTTCGTGTCGAACTCCTGCATAGATTGTTTCGACATCGCAAGCGGAAAAAACTCACCGAAAAAACCTTTCTTGCGATCAACTGCCCAGTGCTGCACCATTTCTTCAGCATATTCTTTCGGGAAATACGGTGAACGCATTGCCCAAAACGAGTTTGTCCCAATCAATCCACTCTTTGGACCTGCGAAATACTTTTCTATACCGTTCATCTCCCATCGCTGATCAAACATGAGTCGAACATGGTCAGAATCAGTACGTACCAGTGACTGCCAGTGCTTCACATCTGCTTCTTTCCCAAGAACAGTGGCCATGCGAGCAAGTGTTTCAGCCACTTCGAATTCATTCATTGCAAAATTCGTGAGTCTCTTACGAAAAAGTTTTTCAAAATGATTTTCGTAACTGGCTCGTAGAAACCCAACGTCGCCCGTATGCTCATAAATCTGCCATGCACCAAGGACGTGCTCAGACATTTCTCCACCGTAGGCGCCACTATGCCAGGAGGTCCCCTTGTTGTCAGAAAGCATACGAATACCATTGGGCAGTTCACGAAATAGATCATTCTCGGTGAGATGCTTCCATGTCAGGACATTTCCGTAGCCGTAGCGAGCCTTGTCAGCAGCCCACGCCCCAACTTTTATTTGGAACATCGCATCATAACGATGCAGACCAAGGAAATTATTCACAGCTGTCTGCGTGTGGTTCTCCATCTCCCACCCGCTGCCTACATCAATTGAATACATCAGGTAGAGAGACCAAAGATAGTAATAGATATCGACAAACTTTTCGTCAGGACAGCGAAACCAAGGGATTTCATCATTCAGGAGCTGGTTCATAGACGTTGTTTTCTCAGCAAGGGCATCCGCATGATCATCAATCATGTCATGGCCGGCCTGTATTGCTGTGGCTTCATCATCGTGCATTGCCCAAGAGACAACAGCGCCTTTGGAATCACAAGGAATTGAAAATGTATAGTGCATGACTCCCTCGGCATCTTTCTCAAGAACAAGGCTTGTTGCGAGTTCCGTTGAGGCACTCAGGACAGTCGTCATGCCTGAATACACAGATGGGCCTATGCGTTCGGGGCCACCAGGGTCTGGACGAGATTTTGTCGTGCCAGCCTCAGTGATCAGAATCGATCGTTTTGAATCATCAAGTCTGGCGGCAGCCTGCGACGAGATGCTATTCCGCGTAAACAAACTCTGACCAGTGAATTGAAGGGTGACTGGCTTTGACGCAGTGATGATTGAAGCCGCCGCATCGTTACTTCCGATAAACTTCTGCTCTCGAATTGTGATGCCATCAAGGTCGTATTCACAAATCACTTGATCTGGTCGCCATCGCATGATGCGTGGCTTGGGCGTCTCATAGGTCTTTCCATCCACAATGACACTTCCATACAGTACACGTGTGTCTTTGTAAAATTCCCAGCTCATATAATCATTGCCAGTACCGGTATTCTCTGTACCAGTAATCTCACTTTGCACACGCGCGGCACCACGAGCGCGAAGATCATGATAGAAGGGATGCGTCAGGCCTATGGTTTCATCCTCAATGGTCCTCCAACTCGCGTGAAATCCACCAACGTAGTAAGTCACGTTGCCTGCAAGAAAACCGTGCTTACGACCTTGGATATCGTGTTCAAGACGGCTGCAATAATCTGTGAATGCTGGCCGTTCGCTCGCCATGAGCTGCATGTTGGTTGATAGGTGACAGCCGCAGCACGCGACAAAAAAGAAAGCTGCACAAAAGAAGCGATTGGAGGTTTTTAGAATGGGCATAACTCTAGAACTTGAGGAAGTGGGCGCGGATGACCAATTAATGCAGGGATACTTGCAGGGGACTATTGAGATCATTGCTTTGAGCAACTCGTTTTCCATCAACCCATACAAACAGCTTGCTTTGCATGCCAGGAGTCGTTGAAGACCAATCTTCTTTCCAAAGAATATCGACGTCATGGCCATGATATCGAAGGTCCCCAAGGTAGAAGAATTTCCATTTTGTTTTTGGTAGCAAAGGGTGAATTTCAAAGCTATCGCCATGGCTGCCCTGAAACCCAATGAGATCCTCAATGAGTACATCAGGAAACGTTGAGTGAAAATAGTCTTGAACATCACCAAACCCTTTTCCCATGGCAGGCAGACTCTGCACAACGTCACCGCCACCAGGCATGCGATATCCTCCAGTGCGGGGTAGATACCACTCGCCAATACTGCGGCGCCGCCCATGGAGTTCCACATATTGAGTCACATGGTCGTACAGCAACTGACGATCTTCTTCACTGATTGTACTTCGAGTTGCTTTATAGTCCCGGAGGTACTTGGCGTACGCTTTGTAGACAACGGAGTTTTGGAATGGCCATCCGCGACCATTCCAGCCATATGACATCTCATTAAAAAAATCATGTCTGTATTCAGTGGTGGACATGCCAAAAGGTTGCCGAAATCCCATCTCATCACCGAACTGCTTCCATGCAATATCGTATTGACTGTCATCACGAGGGAGCATGGAAAAATACCACGGTGTGTAGCCGACGGTTTCTCGAACAAGGCTTAACTGATCGACAACACCTCCCGTGTGTAGATTGTCTCCGGCCAGACGAGAATAGAAAAAAGGGTCGTCTATTGATCCACGTTTTTTGTAAAAAACAAAGGCATCCTCAGGTGACGGGTGGTGCCACAGTGAATCAAGAATCTTTTCCTGAAGTTCAGATGCTCGCTTCGTGTACACATCAGCTTTTCCCTTGGAATCGCGGTTACCACCTTCTGCCGCCTGAAGGTAGTAGAGGTTGGCAAGCGAATGAATATTCCCGTACATATAACAATTCAGTGACGGACGGACCGTAAAACAGTTTGGATAGCTATTCGGATTCTTTGTTTTCCTTTCACCGTCTTTATCGATATACCAATCATGATTTCCGCCGAAAGGCTGCGGCTGCGTTTGGTAATTATCCAGGTCAAAGGCTTGCGGATAGACAAACGGCTTGCTTTTTAAGCCTTCCTTGAATGCTGCCTGCCACCCTTTGCCATCTGTAAAGTACCGCCGCCAACGTTCTTCACCCTTGTAGGGATCCTCCTTGTTCAACTCCGCGGTGTAGTCAGAAAAACTTCCTTGGGAAGCAATTAAACCGAGCGTAGTTGAGATCGTGAACTCATTGGCATCGTACATATCGAGGCATTTGTAGAGACCGTGTGTAGTAGTCTGAGGAGCATTGACTCCGAAGATGAGATCCCAGATTTCTTGATGACGTTCCATGGATGGAAGCAATCGGTCTCGCCATTGAGCATCAGGGTGTATTTTGAGCATCGCCTCAGAAGCATCAATCATCCAGCTCGTATAATGATGACTTTGCGGACGCGGCAGTGTTGAGAGCCAACAATTATTTTGATATTGCATTTCGTGGGACGGTGGACCGCTGAGCCAATATTCAGCATACGACTTCAGATACTGAGGATCTCGCATCCACCGAAGATCATAGAACTGGTGTCCAGCAGGAGCAGGGATAGCACCACTGTTTGATGCCCAGCCAGGAAAACCTGGAAACTCCGTGAAGACAAAATAGTTTCTGTTGTCCTCTTCCCATTGTTTGAGATGCTTTGTGATCATCCACCAGCGATAGTTGAAGACCTCGGTGTAATCTTCGTGTGAGCAGAGAAACTTCGGGACCGACTTTTGAAGAAAAGGCTTATTGTTTTGCTTATTAAGCCATCCATCAAATTCAGGTCGATTTCCATTAAGGTGAGAATAGCCGTTGAACTCGTCGACATCATCGTTGAGGGTAACTCGTGCCAATGCCTTGATGCGCTGAAGCTCCTGATCAGGATCATCTGTTACAGGTTCCTGTACCGTCTTTGCTGGTGCATGAAATCGGCACCCCAGCACACCCCCGGAAAGCTCTTCGTGGAGCTGAACTTCAATACGAATTTTCTGGGTCTGAATTGGACGCTTGAACGTCACATAATTGTATTGATCTCTTTCAACACCGGGATTCCTCTCCCGCACATCCACCTCCCGCCATTCATTATCGATCCAAGCCAGAACTCGCCATGACTGTGGAAGAATTTCTTTCCTTTCATTCCTGAATGCTGCAGCAGCCTGAGCCTCATCAAACCAGTACACCCCCACACTTGTTATTTCCTGTGGTGTCTCAAACTCATATTCAAACCACTCTGTACTTCCTTTTTTTGGATGAAAGCTGAGACGGGGAACTCTGATATCTGAAGAAGTCTTCGGCTCCCAGCCGTCGAGAATCGCCGCGACATTGGCTCCGTTGACCGAACTTTTTACCGTTGGGAGGTCACGGTCTTCCGGAAAAGGTTTTGCATGCACTCGTTTGGCAAAGTTCTGCCACTCATCATCCATGGCTGACACAATTTCTGGATGCTGATCAGAAATATCATGCGTCTCACTCCGATCATTCGAGAGGTCATATAACTCCCAGTTAATTGGAGACGCACGATCATTATCAGTCACGATTTTCCAGTTTCCGTTTCGTGCAGCAGAATGCGTTTCGTGTTGCCAAAACAGCGATCGATTCGACATCGCTTTTTCAGGATCAACCAGATACGGAAGCATGCTGGTTCCCTCTAAGGGTGCGCGTGCCTTGTCTTGATAATGATCCGGGTACTCAATACCTGCCACGTCTAAAAGAGTTGGCATAATGTCAATAAAGTGAAAGTAGGGGTGGCTTATAAGTTTGTTCTTTGACTTCAGGCCTTTTGGCCAGTGTGCAATGAATGGTGAAGCTATCCCACCTTCATGAACAAACTTTTTGAATTTGCGAAATGGGGTGTTTGAATAGGCTGCCCACCCTTGCCCCTGAGAGGTTGCCCAGCTACTGAACTTCTTCCACTTGTCATAGTTGTCTTTTTGGTAGCCAACACCTCCGAGCTTGTCTTTAGTCGCCCATCCATCCGTCTCTTTCTCCCCACCAGCAATGAATGCTCCATTTTCGAATTGTCCTTGTGTATAGTCATAGATTCCGCCTTTGAAATGGGTTCCGAAGACACCCATTTCACCAGAACAGCCATTATCTGAAACGAAAAGAATCAATGTGTTTTCGTATGCACCCTCCGCTTTGAGCATACGTACGATTCGCCCAATGTTGTCGTCCATCGACGTAATTTGGGCGTTGTAAATACTACGGCGAAACAGAGTCTCTTT
Organism: Planctomycetota bacterium; assembly: GCA_014238855.1. Classification (GTDB taxonomy): domain Bacteria; phylum Planctomycetota; class Planctomycetia; order Pirellulales; family UBA1268; genus UBA1268. The sequence continues at coordinate 16,701 of JABAAH010000044.1, read as the reverse complement.
TTTCACATCGTCCGGAAGATCATTCCACGCTGGTAAATCGACAAGTGTTCTTCCAGTCTGAAGGCCTGGCATGATTGACTGATTGTGAAATGAGCCCACCTGAGGTAACTGCTGCTTTTGAGTGACAACACCAAGCTTTTTTTGTCGGAGGAATTTCTTTTGCCGCATATCATCCCACCCGCTGCCCCATGTTGTGAGCCACTCAGGATCTTCGAACTGGTGTTCGTATTCAGTAATGATTTCATCGGGTGCTTCAAGCGGAAAGTGTGGGGCATTGTATGCCAGGTAAAGGAAAAAAGGTTTTTCATCTGTACGTAATGTGTCTTCCATGTACTCAATGGCAACGTCCGTAAAGAAGTTTGTCGTATAGAAATCCTGATCAGGCTTATAGGGGTCTCTTAAATTCGTTTTTTCGTTATCTCCTTTGATGAGTATTTTTCCGTCACGGTAGATATCACAGCCAGCCAAAACCTTCCAGTAGCTATCGATGTGTGTTCGTACAGCGGTGGATCGATCAAAGCCACGATTCTCTGGAAGGGAATGTGCCGGTGGCTCCTTGTGTGCAGCGACATGCCACTTGCCACTCATAAAGGTCGCGTATCCAGCAGTTTTCAGTGCCTCACCAAGGGTGATACAGTTTTCATTCAGAGAACCCTCATACCCTTCGCCCCAATTCCTGTAGACCATATGGCCTACGCCCGCTTGATGCTGATAAAGGCCAGTCAGCAGACTCGCACGCGATGGACAGCATCGAGCCGTGCTGTACATCTGGGTACATCGAAGGCCATTTTCGGCGAGTGAGTCGAGTGTTGGGGTATTGATCTCTCCGCCAAAGCACCCTAGGTCAGAATATCCCAGATCGTCTGCCAAAATCACAATGATATTTGGCTGTTCCTGAGCCATTGCGTCCGAATAGAACGCCGCGAAACAAAGAATCGCTGCCACGAATAATCGCAAGAGAAAACGCATAAATATCGTCCGATTCTATAATTGATAAATGAAGACCCAGCGTGCATTCTACCCCGCTAAGTGAGAAACAGTATGAGACGATCCGTACACGTATTGAGATATATTGTCAGGCATGGCGTAGGCTTCCGAGCGCAGATTCTCGTTTCACAGACTAAAACCCTATGCCACAAACAGTCATTCCTGAGACATAACTTTCAAGATCGGCTGCGACTGATGTTCCCCGTCTGCCTTCAAGATTGTTGAAGAAACGTTCGGTTGGTTAAGGCTGTCTCGAAGCGCTGTGTCTCCTCGAAGTGATGCGTCCCAGAAGCGCTGTGTCTCAAGACAGAATCCACCACGATGGACATACGGCTTGTGCTTGCGAACAAGCCGTTGGGCAATCGATCCTCAAAGTTCACCCAGCATTCTATCGCCACGAGACGGATGGTGTCTGCTGTCTTGGCATGCCGTGTACTGACTGCAACCACGACAACGCCTAAGTCTGACGGCGAACGCCGAGGCTATCAGGGTCAACGAGACTCACCCAACACTCATACAATGTCGGCGCTACCCGTAAGGTGCTCGGCAACATTCAGAAACGAGCCGGTTCATGTAATTGCCTCAACTCGTCAGCTGTAAGCTTCTGAACTTCTCGATCATAGGTCATCAATCCGTTGACCTCACCCTCAACATCGGTCGTCTGCGTATACACACCTGCCGCTACACCTCGGCGTCTGAGCTTCATGAGTTCGTCAAACGAGCGTCGATATCGCTGTCTGTATTCGTCTTTGGTAGCCGGCAAATCTCCATATCCCCAATTCCGCATTTCTGAGTTCCATTGGTGACCGGGGACTACAAAGCCATGGCCACCAAACTCACCCACAACCTTCACGTAGTCATTGAAACTTTGATCCTCGAACGGAAACATCGGTTCGGGATAATTATGGCGGTCCACAACATCACCGACAGGAAAGAAGTTCCCACCGCTGGCAATGTTGACCAGACGCGTAACATCAAGATTTTCCATTGCTTGACCAATCCGAATGGTCTCGTGCTGGCCCCAACGTTCATTGAAGGGCACCCACATCACAATTGATGGATGATTTCGAAGACTTCCCACCATCGACTTCAATTCCTTGACGAACTGCTCGTGGTGCTCTTCAGGCCATTCATCCTCCACCGGATCCGGAGCCAGCTTGCTCCAAAATGGCCTTCCGCCAGTACTCGGCATATCCTGCCAAACCATCATCCCAATTCGATCACAATGAGCGTAATAACGACGCGACTCAACCTTGATGTGCTTTCGGATCATGTTGAAACCGGACTTCTTCAAATACTCGACGTCGAAACGCATCGCTGCATCACTGGGTGGCGTCAACAAACCGTCAGGCCACCAACCTTGATCCAATGTGCCGTAATGGAACACGACTTTGCCATTCAACGTCATGCGAACCTGCCCACCGGGTCCGCGAACAGTTCCTATCTCACGCATGGCTGCATAAGACTCAACACGATCGATCAATTCTTCACCATCGAACAACTCCATGGTGATGTCATAGAGACTCGGGTTCCGAGGTGACCAGAGCTTTGCATTGGGTATCCGCACACTTAAAGCGGCGTCAGCAACACCAACTACGCGTTCACCATCACGAACGGTGATCACAATGCGCTCTGACTCCAACGGTTTCCCCTCAAGAGTCGGCAGCACACGTAACGTACTCTCAGCTATCCTGGGCTTCATCTTGACCATCCGAAAATGTCGCTGGGGCACATCTTCTAACCATACCGTCTGCCAAATCCCTGACACACGGGTGTAATAAATCCCTTTGGGCTGTAGTGACTGTTTTCCGAGGGTCTGTGAAGGTGCAGTCTGGTCAATCACACTCACAGTCAACTCGTTATCCTCCGGACGCAACGCATCTGTGATGTCAAACTTGAACGGGTCACTGCTCCCTTTATGTGACCCGATTTTTTTTCCATTGAGATATACGGTGCATTCATAATCAACCGCCTCGAAATGCAAATGAGTGCGATGCCCGCCACGAGTCTGATGTTTGAACATACGTCGGTACCACAACATCTCATCGGGCGCGAGCAGTCGCTGTACACCACTAAGTGCCGATTCCACGGGAAAGGGCACAAGAATATCTCTCTGATAGTCGTGGGGCATTACTCCATCCTTGGAGATCGCAAACTTCCATAAACCATTCAGGTTCTTCCAGCTCTCATCTCGCCGAAATTGCGGGCGTGGGTACTCCTGCCAAGCATTCTGGGGAGTTACCTGTTTGCCCCACCGAGTCATCATTGCCTCGGGAGATACCTTCCATTCCGCACTGGCTACAGATGCCATCGTCAAAAGAATGAAGCAGGAACACAACCTCATAGTCTTCTTCCCTTCTTAAAAATTAAAACTGTCCAGCAAAATTGCTGGTAAGGATAGGACGGTCAACGGCACTTTAACAAGGCTCTCACGAATCAGGCACAGACGAACATTCTACCCAGCTAATTGGAACACAGAATGAGACGACCCATACTTTTTCTTGTACGCACCAACTGCGAGTAGTACCTTTCATACATTTTTCTGTATAAACAAAGCTTGACGCGTAACAAGAATGCCAACCCAAGCAACAAGAATCAATCATCAATCATCAAACGTGCTTGTACTGTCAAGAAAATCTGTATTCCACCAAACCTCTGAGTACTTCGACTTCAAAAATCTGTAGGATTTTGTGAGCTCTCACAGTTCATCATTCATATGAATTTTCACATCCCTCGTTCCCGCATTACAGCGGCGTTGCACATCGCAGCGGCACTCCTTCTGTTTGCATGTGGCAATCATTCCCTCTTCGCACTGGATGACATCTCTTCTGGGTTATCTGCCAAAGGTGATGCCACTACCCGGCCAATGACACCTAATATTCTGATCATGATGGCGGATGACAAGGGGATTGGTGATACCAGTGCCTATTTGAATGTGCAGTTATCTCCCGGAAGTCCTCCAGTTGAAAAAACACTACGCACACCAAACCTCAAGCGATTCACAAAATCAGCGATTGTATTCACTGATGGCTACGCACCAGCCTCCATGTGCAGTGCAACGCGTTACTCTCTACTCACTGGTCGTTTCGCCCATCGGTCGTATCTTCAATATCAAGGATGGCTTCCTCACGGCCCTAACACGCCGATGATCCAAAAGGGGCTGACTACGTTGCCCGAGATGTTACAGGCAAACGGGTATCACACCGCTGGCATCGGTAAATACCATGTGGGCATGGCGTTCGATAACGGACAAGGCAAGCCAGCAGAAGACTTCTTCTTTGATGATGTCGACTTTACAAAGCCAATATTGGATGACCCAACACATCACGACTGAACACGACCAAGCTTCACGAGACCATGCTGAATTACCAGTTCGAAGCACATTCGGCCAGCAACTTCGCCTGGGCAAGTCACGACATATCATGGTGTGAGCTTACCTTTCGCTGCCTTTAACAGCAGCATTTTCTACTGCCCAAACTGCTGGACTTCATCCGGTCCGGGGGTAGCATACGCGGGATCTTTTGCCCGGATAAAGACTTCGCCATCGTCGAGTACCCGAACATCGAGCGGCACGATGGTCACACCTTGTTCGTTGATTGTCCTGGCGTTGTCACCGATATTGCGTGACACAATACCGTCGCGTGATTCAGGCGGCACGTTGCCGTTGAAGAAGGCGGTGCACCACCACTTTCCGTTCATGTCTTTAAACGGTGTCCCGTGACCAAGAAAGCGACCAGCGAATTTGCGAGGTCCATAGGGACCAGTGATCTTGTCAGCGACGCAGTAATAAAGATTGTACGATCCCTTTCGTCCTTGATCAGTTGACCATGCCGTGCCCAAGTGAACGTACTTGCCGCCGACTTTGATCATGGTCGCTCCTTCGTGACCAATGTAACTGATGGGTTTGCCATCTGGCCCGGGGCGAGAACCTGCCGGATCAATCCGCACCGGCTCGGCGGTATAGCTGGTAAGGTCATCGCTGAGTGGTGCAACGAACGTGTTCTCCCACAACAGATATCGTTTGCCATCATCGTCCGTAAAAATTGAAGGGTCGTGCCGCTGCCCCATGTTGCCAGCCATCGGATGCGTCCAAGGGCCTTGCAACTCGGCACCGTTGGTCAGGGCCAGACTGGAGTGCTTCTTGGGACAATGCACCATCGCCCAGCAGCCTATGTCTGCCAGCCAATGAACTTCCGGTGCCCAGATCAGACGCTTCACAATTTTTTTTCCGCTCTTCGCCTTGATCGTATCATCGACTGTAAAGATCGGCCCCAATGATTCCCACTGAATTAAATCACTACTGCGCCATAATCGAACTTGATGACCGACGATGCTCTCATCACCAAGTCCAATGTTGTAAGGATTCCTGGCTTCCCGAGGGTCACCTTCGCGTGGCTGCGTCCCGGTCAGGTAGTAATACTTTTTTTCCGGACCAACCGAGATGTACGGATCCCGAATCCAACCTGACTTGATGTACAGAGCCTTATCGTGTGATTTGACCCCAGCGCGGATTGTTCCTGCATCCATCACTGGGACTGGTTTTCGATCCGTGGGAACTTCGATGAAGACTTTTTTCTTTAATTGATCGGCCCTGGCCACTGGCTGCGGCGCATGAGCGACCAGCACCTTGTGCAACTCGGCTCGTTTGTGCAACTCGGCCAGTTTCTTTGTAGGACTCTTGATCACCTTACGGTCAGACGACATCAACAAATTATCAACGCCGTCCGCGCCCACAACGAAACTGCGATTCGGCTGCAGGATTGTGAGAAATGCGATGAACGCCAAGCAAAACCAAAATGTTTGCGTGTGCACAGTTTTTATAGATTCATTTTGGTGATGATTATTTTGTTGAAAACTTGAATACAGTCTGCGACTCATACGTATCTCCCGGCTTCAGAATTGTTGACGGGAATTTGGTTTGATTTGGGCTATCTGGGAAGTGCTGTGTCTCAAGACAGAATCCACCACGATGAACGTACGGCTTACCAGACTTACCCTTCAGTCGCCCGTCAAGAAAGTTGCCGCAGTAAAACTGAATGCCTGGTTCGGTCGTGTAGATTTCCATCACGCGGCCAGATGTTGATTCATAAACTTGCGCGGCAAGTGTTCGTTCATCGTCCTTGCCACCTTTGTCCAATACCCAGTTATGGTCGTAGCCAAGCCCGAATGTGAGTTGCTCACTTTCCTTTCCAATATCACGACTGATCGATTTCGCAGTCGTGAAATCAAATGGTGTTCCAGCAACTGCTGGCATTTCACCAGTTGGGATCAATCCTTCGTCAACTGGCGTATACTTCTTTGCGTTCAGCATCAACTCGTGATCCAGAATTGTGCCTTCGCCTTCACCCTTAAGATTAAAGTATGTGTGCTGCGTGACGTTCACAGGCGTCGCTTTGTCAGTCGTGGCGTAGTAGTCAACGACCAGTGAGTTGTCGTCTTTGAGTGTGTAGGTCACCTTGAGTTTTAGATTGCCAGGGTAGCCTTCTTCCTTGTCTTTGGCGAGATATGAGAGGGCAAGCGATTTGCCTTCGTCATAATCATTTACGGTCCAGACAACCTTGTCGAACCCGATCGCTCCTCCATGGAGATGATTGTCACCATTGTTCTTAAGCAGCGAATAGGTTTCGCCGTCCAACGTAAATTCACCCTTCGCAATACGGTTACCGTAGCGCCCGACGACAGCTCCGAAGTACGGTTTATCAACCGCGTTTATGTAGTCTTCGACTTGGTCATATCCGAGAGCAATATCAGCTTTTTTTCCATTGCGATCTGGAACGATGATCGATGTGATGATCGCGCCGTAGTTGGTAACGCGAACTGTCATGCCAGAATCATTTTCCAGCGTATAGAGTTTAATTGAGTCGAAATCCTTCACTTGAGCCAGCGCGGTCGAGGTAAAAAGTGTCACACACGCTGCTAGCGTCCAAAAAAGAGTGAAGAAACTCCTGGTACGACGAATGGATTGCATCTCACTATTTCCTTTGGGATGAGTGTTTTTAGTTATTAATTGTGAAAGGTACATCGCAGGCTGGCAGCCTGCACTACATCGCGAAGTAGGCGTAAATGGAAATGGCACACAAACAAAGTATCGCGCCTACGATGGGTGCCGGTTTCCACGGAGTCAAATCAACGGCCTCGACGTCAATCTGTTCATAAGCGGTCTCACGACGAAAGCCAAGCTGCGACAAGACCAGTTGCAATGTGACTAGCAGCACGAACACAGCGCCCATGTAATGAAACGGACTGCCAAACGTGCTGGCCATCCAACCCTCATCGCCACCGGCAAAGAACGTGCCCAATATCATCAGGAACAATCCAACGATTAACGTCATCAATGCGGAACGCCCGTCCGCCCAGCGATTGAACATGCCAACGAGAATGACAGCCGCCAGCGGTATGAAGTAGACACCGTTCAACCCCTGGAAGAAACTGAATACTCCATCGCGACCATAGAATGCGAAGGGGGCAGCGATCACAGCCAGCACAGCAACAACAAAGCTGCAAATTTGTCCCGAGCGTCGAACCTGGCTCCCCGTCGCTGATGGGTCGATGTACTGCTTATAAACGTCCAATGAAAAAAGGGTTGCTGCCGAATTCAGAACCGAGTTAAACGTCGAGAGAATTGAACCGGTCACCACAGCGGCGAAGAACCCAAGCAGCCAATTTGGTAACACTCGCGCGACCAATGCACCGTAGGCTCGACTGGTGTTCCATGACCCATCATCGGTCATCCCAACTGATTCGATCATCTGAGTGTCTTCCACTGTGATGACCAGATAAGCCGCCGCGATTCCCGGAAGCACCAGGATCAGCGGTGCGAGGATCTTGAAGAACGCGGCTAGCAAAACACCTTTTTGACCTTCAGCCAAATTCTTAGCACCGAACGTCCGCTGGATGATCTGCTGGTTCGTCGTCCAGTAGAAAAAGTTCAGCAGCAGCACACCAGTGAACAGCGTTGGCCAGTGAGTTGACTCATCTGACGACCCCAACGACTGAAACGCATCCGGATCGGCTGCTTCAATCTTCGCAAGCGCGCCCATGAAACCGCCTTCACTGCCGGCGATCAACTGCAACGAAAAGAACGTAATCATCAGACCACCGACTAGGAGTCCAGCGCCATTAAACGTGTCACTGACCGCAATCGCTTTGAGCCCCCCAAAAATTGCATAGGCGCCCCCAAGCGTGGCGATGAAGACCAACAGCATCCAAATCATTGTCAGTTCGCTGACACCGAACTTCACATGCAGGCCCAACATGCCGTTGAGTCCGTTGGCTCCCAGAAACAACACAAACGGCAACAATATCATCATGTAAGCCACAATAAAAATTGCGGCGGTGACCGAACGAATAGAACGACCGTATCGCGTTTCCAGAAATTGTGGAATCGTCGCAATACCCGACTTCAAATAACGCGGCAGAAATACCAACGCCAAGATGACGAGTGAGATTCCTGCGACGACTTCCCAGCACATGACTGACAACCCGTCTTTGAACGAATCTCCGTTCAAGCCAACAAGCTGCTCCGTCGAAAGATTCGTCAGCAGCAGCGAACCGGCAATGAACACGCCCGTCAAACTGCGGCCTGCCAAGAAGTAGCCTTCGTCACTTTCAACATCACTATTGCGAGTGATCCGCCACGTGAGAAACGCGACAAGCGATGTGAAACACACAAATGATGCAATTGTTAAGAACAAGGTAACCGCCTTTGATGATGTATCAGAGTTGATGGAGAATGAATGTACCTGATTGACATGCGAGACGTATTGTCTTGGCTCACTATCTATTTTTCATAACCATGGGGATGATCCGAATGCCATCTCCATGCGGATTCAATAATTTGTGAAATCTCTGGGTGCTCGGGTTTCCAACCAAGATCGGCCCGCACTTTGTCACTCGCTGCGACCAGTGTCGCGACATCTCCCGGCCGCCGCCCGACAACTTCACTTGAAATAGAATGCCCCGTAATTTTTCTCGCCGCATCGAGCACCTGCTGAACGCTGAAACCAAGCCCATTCCCCAGATTATAAACTTGGGACTTTTGGTCAATTGCGTGTAATGCCAGCCTGTGTGCCTGAGCAAGGTCCGCCACGTGAATATAGTCACGGACACAGGTCCCATCGGGAGTTTCGTAGTCGTCGCCAAAGACTTTAATATCCTTGCGCTGTCCCAGTGCAACTTGAAGCACTAAGGGAATCAAATGCGTTTCCGGGTCGTGGTCTTCACCCCGCGATTGTGTCGCACCTGCAGCATTAAAATATCGCAGTGCAGCGAACCGAAGTTTGTCAGTACGGTCGAGCCAGTGAAGCATCCGCTCGAGAATATACTTGGACTCGCCGTAGGGACTTCCCGGAACGATGCGTTCTTGTTCGTCGATCGGAATCGTCTCGGGCTCGTCAAACAGATTGGCCGTTGATGACAGGATGAATTTTTGAATGCCGTGCTCCACAACACTCTCAAGCAGGTTCAGTCCATTGCGAACGTTGTCACCCAAGTAAAGAAACGGGAACTGCATCGACTCGCCTACCAACGACTTTGCAGCAAAGTGCATCACCGCATCAGGGCGAAATCCCGTGATTGCGTTGTCAATACCATCACGGTTCGCCAAATCACCAGCGATAAACTCTGCATCTTCGTGGATCGCCGCGCAATGACCCTGCGAGAGATTGTCAAAGACGGCAACCTGATGCCCAGCCTTGATCAGCTGTTCGACGGTTACGCTTCCGATGTAACCCGCCCCGCCTGTTACCAGCACTTTCATTGACCACACTCCAATTCAAGATAGTGTGTATCTGACAAGTCTTGCAGTCGGCGGGCAGCTTGCTCAGGAGTCAGGTCACGCTGCGGCTCACCCAGCATCTCGTAGCCGACCATAAACTTCTTGATGGTCGCCGACCGTAGGAGTGGTGGAAAAAAGTGAGCATGTAACTGCCAGTGAGAAGTATCATTATTGACGAATGGCGCACCGTGCCATCCCATAGAATACGGGAAAGATGTCTCAAACAAATTGTCGTATCGAGTCAGCAAACGCTTCATTATCGATGCCAAGTCGTTTCGCTCTGCATCGGTGACGTCAGGCAATCGCTGAATATGCCGCCTCGGCACAAGCAGTGTTTCAAATGGCCACGTCGCCCAGTACGGCACAACCGCGACCCAGTGGTCAGATTCCACCACAACACGTTGCCCGCAGCCAATTTCTTGTCTTATGTAGTCAACCAACATGACGTTGTTTGTTTTCCGCATGTATTTCAACTGCTGTTCGTCTTCAGAAGTGGGTATGTCGGGCATCTGATTGCTCGCCCAGATCTGCCCATGCGGATGAGGGTTCGAGCAACCCATTACCGCTCCCTTGTTCTCAAAGATCTGAACCCACTTATATTTCTGACCCAGTTGTTCCGTTTGCTCAACCCAGAGATCAACGACGCGGCGAACCGCATTCGTTGACATCTGCGGCAGCGTCAAATCATGGCGTGGCGAAAAACAGATAACACGACAGGTTCCTTGAACTGGCTCTTTACGAAACAGACTCGATGGCCCCGTGTCCGGCGATGCGGTTGCATCAACATCTGATGGGTGGTCGGTCTTCTCTAAGACCGCCGGGTAGTCATTATCGAAGACGAATGTGTCTGTATAAGCTGGATTTATTTGACCACCAGCTCGAGTGTTACCTGGACAAAGGTAGCAATCACGATCGTGCTGAGGACGCGGAGGAGCCGTCGACTCTTGCTTTCCCTGCCATGGCCGCTGAGTGCGATGCGGCGAGACCAACACCCAGTTCCCGGTGAGTGCGTTCAATCGCCGATGTGGAGATTCAGTTGTCATTGCCATTTCTTTTAATCAGGTGAGCACCGAGTGCCGGGCGACTGACAAAAGAACTGCCTGCGACTCCAGTTTCGTTTTCATACTGAGTCAGAATCTTTTCACGTACTTCATTTGCACAGTCCGACTGAAGTAATGTCACGATACAGCCACCAAAACCACCACCGGTCATTCGTGAACCATAGACACCACCCTCGATACCTATCTCACGATTAATTCGAACCAATGCATCGAGTTCAGCGCAGCTGACTCTAAAATCTTTTTGTAACGATTCGTGGCTGGAGTACATCAGCTCACCTACTGACGCCCACTGACCTTTTGCAAAGGCTTCTGCTGCGTCCAAAGTCCTGGCAATTTCAGTTACGACATGGCGTCCGCATGCAAACTCGTCGTCAGTCAGCCGACCGCGCGCTGAATCAAGATCTCCGGATGTGACGTCTCGCCAAGACGACAGACTCAATTTTTTGAGCGCGGACTCACACTGACGTCTTCGTTCCGCATACTCGCCACCGGTCAACTCATGCTTGATGTTGCTGTTCGTGATCAGAACCGCGACGTCTTCCTCACGAAACGGAACCGTTTGTATTTCCTGACTTATGCAATCCAATAACATCAGCTCACCCGGCATCCCAAAAACACTGGAAAACTGATCCATGATTCCGCAGGGCATACCAGCAAATTCATGCTCGGCACGTTGACAAAGAAGTGCCTTTTCTGGTGCCTCCAACTGGTGACCCGTGATGCCTTCAAGCATGGTCGCGGTCGCCACTTCTAAAGCTGCGCTGCTAGACAATCCACCACCGTTTGGAACGTTCGAACCGATGACCGCATCTAATGCGGAAACATCGTGCCCCCCTGACACAAAACCAGCAATCACGCCCTCAATATAGCGTCCCCACCCGGAGCACGTTGGCCCGGAAGATGCACCAATTGGAATGTCCGTGCTTTCCTGGATGCTGCTACTGAAGAACGTCGCATAATCACGAGATGAATCGGAACATGAATCTGCTGCGATAATCACGTAGCGTTCGATTGCCATCGGAAGAACAAAGCCGTTGTTGTAGTCGATGTGCTCGCCAATCAGATTGACGCGGCCCGGAGCGGCAGCCACAACGGACGGCTCTCGACCAAATCGCGTTCGAAATTCACTTTCCACATGCTGACGCAGCTTCATGAACTGCTCAGCAGCGAGTAGCGAAGTTGGATGGGATAGATCTGTCAACGAACTGTCACTCTTCTGAAGAACCGACAACAAATACTTTCGTACACGATTTATTATCATCCACAACTCCGACAATGGGTCAATGAGATATGCCGTCGCGTCACTGAGTTATATTGTCATATTTCTTCATGGCACGCAGATCCGTAAGAACAATTGACACCCACAACGAGTCCATTTCCAAAGCCTGCTACGGCTTGGCTTGCTTACGAAACGCTCCGATTGTCATGCCAGTCACTCTCTTAAAAACAACGTGCAAATACTCCGGGTGCTCAAATCCGCACAGATCAGCAATCTGTTCAGCGGAGAGATCCGTGGAGATCAACAACTCTCGTACACGCTTGACCTGAACAAATCGAATCTCTGCTTGTGGCGTACGTCCCAGGTATTTTCTCACCTGTCGCTCAAGCGTACTGCGAGAAACTGGATTATTGCGAATCACCTCTTCGACTGTGAGTCCGCGGCATGCGTGTTCACGGATGTACCGTAGCGCCGCTGCAATATCTCGATCATCAATTGCTACAACATCGGTCGATTGGCGTGTCGCCACACCCAGTGGTTCAATCAACTGAACTTCCGATGCCGGTGACTCACCATTCATCAGCCCAGCTAACACTTCTGCCGCACGAAACCCGACGGTCTCTGCGTTCGGAATCACACTCGATAGTGGTGGTGAGCAGACGCGGCACAGCAGTTCGTCATTATCGACGCCGATGACCACCGCTTGCTCGGGTACAGCCAGGCCAAGTTTTGAGCAAGCATCGATCACCTGCTGTCCACGAATATCATTGCAAGCCATGACGGCAAACGGGGGCGTCAGCGTATGCAGCCAATCCACAATACACTGCTGCTCATCCTCCCAGTTTCGTGCAGCTCGACCCTGCCAAGTGGAATGATACAGTGAACACGGCTCCGATGATTTCTCCTGAACCATCCCGACGAATGCATCTTCGCGACGCTTCGACCACGCCTCACCTTTGTACCCACAGAAACCAAAACGCTCAAACCCTCGTTCCAGCAGATGCTCGGCACCCATCCGTCCAATCGCTGCATCATTGGAACGAACCTGTGGCAACTCAGTGGCACCTTTTCGATCCGTCAACTCAACAAACGGCACCCCCGTATTTGAGATGGCATCGATCAAGCGAGACGTTGTCGCCCGAGAGATAATTCCATGACCATGCCAATCATCCAGCCAGGTTGGGGGCTGCTTGAATAAGTCTCGTTGCTCCAAAAAAACCGACCACTGATCGTGCATCCGCATGTATCGCACGATCCCCGCAAGAAGATCACGCCCATAGATACTCGACGTCTCAATAATCAATGCCACATGACGTTTCATTGTTTTAGTCTAATCGATTGCGGTCACGTCTATCGAGGATGTTGGTAGGAAATTCCTGACTAATGAAACCCCTTCTTACAACAATCGCCCTGGGCCATGTCGACTTTTGCATGCGACTTGGGCCCACTCAGTTGCTGCGATTGTGACGGGGCAGGGGAGTCCCGCTCAAGCTCATCACCCAATGCTTGCCACGATCGAAGGCCATTCCAGTGCTAAGACGAGCAAGACCACTACGACAGCAGATATTCCGGGCACAGCAGATATTCACGACTTCGGCAGGACCAACGGGGTATTGCCGGCCTGCACGTCATGCCACGAAGGCAGGATGCGTTTGTACTCTTTTGAAGTGACAGACGAAACTTTCGCCACTCCTGCGAGAAAAAGATGTGGGCAACAGATTGCATAATCTCATAAGAAAGAAAGCGTGCTTTTCTTCGGCGAAACAGAAACTAGATCATAAATGCTGATGCACCAACTGCGCTGCTTCAGCTCGCGTCAGTTCTGCTTCTAAATTCCCCGATATGGAAACTTTCTTGTTGAGCAGACCGAATAGTATTTTTACTGCTTGTACGCCGCGTACATATTTTTCAGGGTGAGCCAAGGCAGTCTTCAAACCATCACTCGGCTCAAAGTCAAAGAATGGCTCTTTAGATTGCGTAGAGATATCGTAGAGCGTTTCAACGTATTTAAAAGCAGGATGCCCTCTGGGCACATCTGTGAAGTGTGAGGCAGTAATGCTGAGTGGAACCTGAAGACCATTCACTACCATTTGGGAAAACTCACCAAGTGTGATCGGTTCATCGGGGCGGAACCGATACGCTTTCAATTCAGTTGATGCTAAGCCTTTGGATTGTTTGGTGTTGTACTCATTGATATCCGGTCCGGCCACAGCGCTCAGTAAGCTTAGTTTCTGTACTGCAGTGAATGCGGATGAGTCACCGGGAAGGTCGGTGTAGAAGAACAGGGTGCATTGCTGTCTTAAAAGTTCATCCTGAATGTCCTCTACAGTGACGTCTCTGAGTTCCTGCTTGTTGTTGATCGCTAGCGCTGCCGCGACCCCTGCAGCCTGTCCAAGTGCCGACCAGACGGGCTCCATACGAACACTACAGATGGCGACATGAGTTGAAGAAATACCCACTGGAAACAGAATACCGTTGTGCTGTTTGGGCACCAGCGTACCGTAAGGAATCTGATAGGGCCCTGTTGCATCATGGAGATGCAGCGTACCTTCTGCTGCGCCTTTTCCGTACGCCGGCTCCTTTCGGTTGTCGGGGCCTTGCACACGATGTGCATCGATTCCATACACTCCAATAGCTACAGACTCTAAAAGCAACGGCCCACGGAAACCATCCCCACGAAGATCTTTATGCAGATCACTTTCGGTTAACGTATAGAGCCCTTCAATGCGGCGGCCCTGGCGAACATAGAGCCTGTACGGAAAGTTCCCATTGTCTTGAAACTCATCGTCGGGGAGACCGATATTGGGTGAACCGCCTTCGGTCTGAATGTAGTAGAGGTAGCCAAGGTCGTGATTGTGGTAGATTTTTTCAATCTCAACACGCTCTTTCCAATCGGCCAAGACCCACTGACTACCGTATCCGACAAGATCACCTCCCCAGGTGATACCAAGCAGATCAAATTTTCTGTTGGGTATAATCGGCTTGCTGTTTTTGTTCCATTTGTACTTGGCTGCGTCGTAACCGGGCGGCGGTTTCTTCAGGCGATAGGGATGGTCAGGTCGGCCGTAATCCTTGGCAGTAATTCTATACGTGAAGGCCTGTGATCGGTGGTCCGCCACTCCGGTGCTTTCAGGAAGAATTGTGGCAGGAAGCGTTCCCTTCACTCCACGAAAATAGTTTGTGTAGATGTGGCCTGCATGAGGCTCTTCTTTTGAGCGGGCTTCGCGACCAATGCGGTAAGGGATGTCAGCATATTCTGCCAGGTCTGCTTCATAGGTAGCATCGACGATCACTTTGCCGGTGTACCTGTATTCTTCGCCAAGTGCTCCTTTGTTGTCCCGCTGCCGCGTGACTACACCCGTGACACGATCATCTTTCATTTGCACATCGACAGCTACTTCGTTGAATCGCGTGGCGATCATCGGGTGTTCAGCAACCATTTCCGCATAAATCCTGGCGGCCGTATGCGGCTCCCATGCCCGTCCCTCAGCGATATTCCAGACTCTCCGTGGGTCATGTTTTCTATGCATCTGCACCAAAAGATCATCCCCCATTTCATTACGGTGATAGGCTTTGACGCGTTGGCGGAATTCCTCCATTACTCCACTATTTGATTCAACGTATTTGTCATCGAGTCTCAATACCCCCGAAGAAAGCACACCTCCGAGGACAGGTGCCTGTTCAACAATAATTACTGTCTTGTCGGCACGTGCAGCAGCAATAGCCGCAGCAACTCCAGCAGGTGTGCCGCCAACAACAACAACGTCGTAATCACTTACCTGCTTCGGACCAGCAGCCGAAGCGATAGTCGCGGCAAACAGCAGCATGGTGACGATTATTTTTGTTGAATTGACTATCACAGAGGGTTTTCTTTCTTTGGTTGAGTGCCCCGCTGGGGCCTATTGGTTCCGGGAAGATGCTTTTTCAGTCGCGCGATGATAGCGTCGTGCTCTCGCGCCGATGATTGCACTGCAAGATTATTCCACTCGTTTGGATCAGTCTGATGATCATAGAGCTCTTCGCTACTATCAGCGTAGCGGATGTATCGCCAGCGATCGTCACGTACGGCGTGATTGTTTTGCCCCAGTGTAGACAGAGCGACGTGCTCCCACTCGGAATTCGGATCTTCGAGCAATGGCTCGAGACTGACCCCTTCAAGCTTTGGATTCACTGGCAGCCCGCAGAGATCAATTAACGTCGGATAAATACTCAATAATTCAACAGGCTTATCTGTCCTACCTTTGAGACCATCAGGCACACTCACGATGAGCGGGACGTGCGTCGTGCGTTCCCATAGTGAAAACTTCGACCATCGTTGCTTTTCACCAAGGTGATAGCCGTGGTCCGAGAACAGCACCACAATTGTGTTTTTCGCATGCGGCCCGTTGTCGAGTGCATCAAGAACACGACCGAGTTGCTCGTCAGTCCACCGAATGCAGGCAAGATACGCGTGCACCGCCTCTTCCCACCGACCTTCTTCACGCATCCATTTGTGGGTTGGAATTTTCGGGTTGCTCATCGAAACCCTGCGAGCAGCATCGGGAATATCGTTCCAGTCATCCTCGTCTACCAGTGGTAGCTGCACATCACCCACTCCGTCATACACCCGACGTGGTGGAAAGAATGGCACATGCGGACGATAGAAACCAAACGCGAGA
>JABAAH010000043.1 GCA_014238855.1 Planctomycetota bacterium | reverse complement strand
AGAAATACTTGATTGACTTTGGCAGATCAGAAAAAGTTGTCTCGCGGTCTGGTTGATTGAATGACATTTCACCAATTGGGTCGATGTCATAGCCAATTAAATGCGGAAGTTGCTTCAGGATGATAATTATGCCAATCGCTGCAAGCAGGCCCTTTATCACACTTGTTGGGAAAAATGAGGAGATAAATCCTGCTTTGAGCAAGCCAAAAGCTATCTGAATAATTCCGGCCAGTAACACAGCCGTCAAGAATCCATCAAATCCCCCAAGAACCGTTGTCTGAGCTGAGACTATAGCGATCAACGCTGGTGAACCACCTGAGACACTCGAGCGAGACCCACTTAAGCCTCCAACAACAATGCCGCCCACAATTCCGGCAACGATACCGGAAAATAATGGTGCTCGTGCAGCTAGGGGCACTCCGAGGCACAGCGGCAACGCCACGAGGAAAACGACAACACCAGCCATGAGGTCAGAAACTAAATATTCTGGAATAAAGCCACGCTTTGGCATCTCACGAGAATCCTTAAATAAACAATCGAGTTACATATCCGAGGAAATGTACCCTCTGGCCCCTAATTTCGTCCACGCCCGGTAGTACCTTAACGGGTGTCGCTGGCTTTGCAGTGAGTCAAAACAGGTGTATTCTCAACTGCAGGCAATTAGGTCTTTGGGGCTTCTCAAAAGAAATCGAACAACAAATGACATTAGCAGCTGGCTATATCACAGATCTCGATTACATCCCCGGGTTTTACCCGCACATGTCACCCACAGCGATACGATACGCTGCTTCGCTGAATCGTGTCGTTCCTCCAGCAATCACTGACAACTTCCGCTACCTCGAGCTCGGGTGTGGACTCGGTCAATCTCTAACCACACTTGCCGCAGCAAATCCACAAGGTGAATTTGTTGGCATCGATGTCAATCCGAGCCATATTGAAACAATAGAGAAAAGTATCTCGGCAGGTTGCTTGAAGAACGCACGAGCAATCCATTCTGATTTCATAAGCCTTCCAGGAGACATTGGAACATTTGAATTCATATCCCTTCATGGTGTCTTTAGCTGGGTTTCGCCGGAGGTGCGGGAACAGATACTAGTTATTGCAAAAAAGCATCTTGCCCCGGGCGGCCTTCTCTTAGTCAGTTATAATGCAATGCCCGGTTGGGCTCATCTACAACCCATACGGGAAATTCTTCGTCAATATGCTGCAATGAGGCAGGGCGACACGACTCAAAGAATTCGTGATGCATTGAATTACCTCGTATTTATTCGTGATAAGAAGGCAAAGTATTTCGAAGATAACCCTCGTGCTGCAGCCTACGTCGATGGTCTTCTAAAGCAAGACCTCCGATACCTGGCACATGAATACCTCAACGAGCATTGGACAAGTTTTTATTTTTCAGAGGTTGCAGCCATGTTTGGATCAGCCGAAATGGCTTTTGTTGGAAGCCTGCCCATTCACACGAACTTTTGGGATTTATGTGTTCACCCGGAGTTCCAAGATCTTTTCCGAACAACCAGTAATCGACTTGTCACGGAATCGCACAAAGATTTTTGTGCAAACACTGCATTCCGTTGGGACATCTACTCAAAACAACCGAAAATGATTGAGGGTATAGAAGGTCGGGCTGACTTGATTGACGGGCTCTATTTTCGTGCGATTCGAAATGACATAAAACTACCACATCAAAGCAATCTTGGCGTTGTTACTTCGACAGTCCAAGGCCCGCTCTACGAAATCTTACTCAAGATAATATCTCAAAATACGTTATCACTTTCAGAAATTCTAAGACATCCACAGTTGGCTGAAAACGTGCCCGCTGACATTCTTCGTGCGGTCGATGCTGGTGTAGCTATGGGCCTTTTCGAGGTCAATGCCGCCCCTGTTGCCGTACTGTCAGAACCTATTCCGAAACAACCCTACGTCCCCTTAGCATTCAATCAGTTTGTCCTCGAAAACGATCTCCTTAGCGGGCGGCCCGTATCACTTGCCAGCCCAGCAACAGGCACAGGCCATACACTCGGCGACTTTGATGCCGCCATACTTCATGAACTCTGCTCGGCCGGAGAAGAAGGCTTGGCGGAACGAGTACTTGTCCAACTGACAGACAGCAAGCGTTCTATCCAAAAAGACGGAAAACCTGTTACTGACGATACACTTCGTCGGGAAATGGTTGAACAGGCTTGTGCAGTATTCCTCACGGAAGGCATTCCTAGACTCTGTCGCCTTGGAATCATTGAGCCCAAACCCTCGTAACGTTGGATTCCCTACCCTCTCGACCGACGGTTTAAAACGAGGGCTGAACAGGAACTATCGGTGGAGGCGATTGAGAAGTAGGTGGTTGGATGGCGTTGGGCACAGGGACCCCCACGCTGGGAAGACCTGTCGGAAGAATTCCCGATGGCTGGGGGCCTCCGGGAACACCAGACTTCGCATTGAGATCCATAACGAGTTGCTGTACTTCGGGCCGAATCGTGATCCCGTTGCTATTGAACACATCGCTTGGGCTCACACCATATCGACCATAGAGAGCACCGTCTGCGTTATGATCAACAGATAAATCAGCACCTCCCAAGGAAACACCGAGAAAAAGACCTCGGCTCCTGGCGTAAGAATAAATCTCAGCGCCTAAACGGGCGTCTGTTGCGGCATTTGCCTGACGACCAACAGGCCCTACTGCAAGTGACGCATCTGCCCCGAGGGTAATCTTTTGTCCACTGAGAATATTTGTAAGACTCTGTGGTGTTTTGAAAACCAACACGATATCAGCGGCCTGAACACCTGCTTGAAAACCAATACTACCGCCACCCATAGTCACCATCACAGGCGGACTCCACGACTGATCTGCGTTTCGAACATGCAGCACTCCTTTTCCATAATTCACACCGAGTATAAATCCCCCTTTCACCATATTTGGAAAGATGGCAACACCTGAAGACGACTGGAGCATAGCTGGTGGAATGGCTTCAATTCGCAAATCAAAGAACTGGTCGAGAACCTGTCTCGCGGCTATCACCGTCTGAACTTCAGGACCTGCAACTACTGGCGCCGTTTGTCCGTACAAATGAGTAGCGAGGGTGAGGACAGAAACACCTGAAAACAAAAATCGACTTCCTGAATAGTTCACGAGCCGAGCAATAACAGTTGGGACATTCATCGATTTATTCCATTTCAAGACAACCGTTCAATAAAGATGAACGTAGACCGAAATGCAGATGCGCGTCGACGCCAATTTGGATACAAAAGCAGTGACCCAAACGATCACGCCACTATTCAGACTGTTTTGCGACTCGAAAAACTTCGTCCAGTGTCGTCGTGCCATTTAAAACTTTGCCGAGACCATCCTCAAACATGACCCGCATGCCTCCTGCCACGGCTGCCCGACGAATATCTTGAGTCGCAGCACCTTGAAATGCAAGCTCACGAATTTTATTATTCAGTACCATCAATTCAAAAATACCCATCCGTCCCTTGTAACCTCGCTTTTGACACTTGGCACAGCCACGACCTTTCATAAAGGTTGCGTTTGCTAGTTGCTCCTTCGTAAAGCCAGCAGATTGAATTTCACTTTCCAAAGGCTCATGAGGCTGTTTGCAATTCTTGCAATTTACTCGCACTAATCGCTGCGCTAAAACAGCAACAACACTTGAAGCCACAAGATAAGCTGGCACACCCATATCAATCATACGAGTAATGGCACTCGGCGCATCATTTGTATGCAACGTGCTAAAAACTAAATGCCCCGTCAGCGATGCCTGAATGCCCATCTGGGCTGTCTCAGTGTCTCGCATTTCGCCGACAAGAATTACATTGGGCGCCTGTCGCAACATTGCCCGAATTACACGAGCAAAATCTAGCCCTATTTTATGCTTCACCTCAACCTGATTGATTCCACTTAGGTAATACTCAACAGGATCTTCTGCAGTAATAATCTTTGTGTCTGGACGGTTAAGTTCATTCAAGGACGCATAGAGGGTAGTCGTTTTTCCTGAACCAGTTGGCCCGGTGACGAGAATGATCCCATTGGGTCGTCGAATAAGATTTTTAAAAATCCGAAAGTCTGCCTCGGACAGACCTAATTGTCGAATACCAACTTTTATATTGTCTTTATCAAGCAAACGCATGACCACCGACTGCCCATGGTTTGTTGGAAGTACACTCACTCGTAAATCGTAATCTTTGCCCTCCTTGGTTGTAATTTTAATACGACCATCTTGTGGACGTCGACGCTCAGCAATATCGAGTCTCGCGAGAATTTTAATACGAGAAAGTATCGCACCCAGCAGCCTTCGAGGGGCGCTGTCGCGGACCACCAGGCGACCATCAATTCGGTATCGGACTCGAATTTCACCCTCAAAAGGCTCGATATGAATATCGCTCGCCCCAAGAGACACCGCCTCAGTAATGATAAGATTCACAAGTTTGACAACCGGCGCAGACGATTCATCTTCGTCTTCTTTTAGTGCTGCTTCCTGCTCAACTGTTGTCTCTGTAAAGTCAATTTCCGTATCAGTGAATTCCTGCGTCAGCATGGAGTCCGCACTCTCTCCATCGCCAGCACCGTAATACTTGTTGATACTCTCGATAATCTGATCTCTCATTGCAATCGCCATCTCAATGTCACGATTTAAGATAAAACGGAGCTTCTCCTGAGTATCGATATCTGATGGATCACTTGTCGCAACACACAATCGCCCACCATCTTCTCGATATGGCATGACGGCATTTTCTCGCGCAACGCTTTCAGGAACTAAATCAATGACTGCTTCGGGGACTTCGTTTTCATTCAGATCAACGAAAGGCATACTATTGGCTTTCGCTAATGCCTTCATGATTTTGCTGGGGCT
Organism: Planctomycetota bacterium; assembly: GCA_014238855.1. GTDB lineage: Bacteria > Planctomycetota > Planctomycetia > Pirellulales > UBA1268 > UBA1268. The sequence continues at coordinate 19,241 of JABAAH010000043.1, read as the reverse complement.
CGCGTACCCGAGACGCAACAACTCCTCATGGAGCATTTTCCCTGACTCACCTGAAAGTCGATTCGCCTCAGTGAGTTGATCCTCACTGATAATTCCCTTGGAGCGAAGAATATCTGAAAAACTGGACGCCATTTGAACATTAACCCATAAGAATTATTATTGACGATCTGCTTAAAATATTACCTTACAAAACCAACTGGAGTTCAATCCTCGGAGTTCAATCCTCATTGTTCAGCTGTTTGACTTGCATAACAACGCGTGACACGAATACTCACCTGCTGCGTGACGACCGTTATGATTGGCCACCAAAATCTATTTCTCTTAATACTAGGATATCACGTTTTTCTTTACTTCTTGTGCGGGAACAAAAAATTGATTGGAATTCAGGCGTATATGTTCCGTAATTTTTTATTCCCTTGCAAACACAACATCAGACCAATAGTGCTTGAAATGAGCTTGTACTTAGAGACACTTCTGATGAAGGACGGCGGGCGGCATAGGACGTGTGTCCCACGCTCCTTCGCTTTCATGAATCCCAAGCCGGACCGGCAACGCTTCGACTGCCATTTGATCATCAGATTCTACAACAAGGCGACTCATGGATGGTGCAATTTCAGCAAGAGCTTTAAGCAACGCATTTACTTCATTTATTCGTGAATGAAAAAATGACCACGGGGGTGAGACGAAGACAATCCAAGGGCTTTCAAAACTGAGCGTTGGCATTCGCCGAGACCACAACAGGACGTCCCCTGGTATTACAGTGCACCGATCAACGAGACCTAAATCTCGACTGCTACGACGTAAACAATCCGCTGTAGGGAAATGGCGTTCAGCGAAAAATGCTCGCCGAGCTCCCCGACTTAACGCTTCGAACCCAAGAGCCCCGGTACCCGCAAACAAATCTATGGCTGTCGCGTTACGAACCGCAGTACCCAACAAGTCGAACGTCGTCTCTCGCACCCGGTCTTTCATGGGTCTTGTTGGCCCACCCGGGTGAAAAGCTAACCGTCGCCCTTTTAAATCTCCTCCGATAATTCTCGGAGAACTCACTGCTTCTGTTTTACTTTCATCATTAGTATGCCGATTTTTTTTTCGGGAAGGCATAGTTTCACGTTTCATGCGATTCATTTTAGACGCCATAGACCGACCTTCGTAGTTCACACAAAAGTAGACAATAAATTTTCATACAACCTGGATCGGTTCTGACATGGTATTGTACGGGAACCGTCCACAAATTCATTTATATCGTTACTCGTCAATACTTAGGTATAATTCTACCGTAATGAATCGAAGGAGAAAGATCGTGCAAAAACATTTCCTCGTACTCTTATTGACTGGGCTATTCCTTCATTCACCACCAATGCCCACTGCTGTTGCAGCAGCACCTGCCAAACAAAAGGCCGGTAAAGCAGAACTGTCTAAGGCAGATCCATCGCCAGCGATTACTGAGGCAAATTTTAATACTGCACAGGAGAAGCTCAAAAAACTGGTTGGAGAGTTGACCGCACTTCAAGCCGAGTATCAACAGCCGGATGCAGATAAAACTGCAATTGAGAACAGATTTAACGCCACTCGGAACGAAGCCCGCACGGCCGCTTTAGCGCTGGAGGAAACTGCGGCAGCAGCGGTCCTATCAAACCCTGAAAACACAGAAGCATGTGCTGTGGTGCGAGATGTTTTGAAATCTGCAATGCAGGCAGACGATCCGCGAACAACAGTATCGCTGACAACTACACTAAGCGAGGCGGGCAAGGCCGATGAAGAAATACTTTTAACTGGTGCGACAGCGGCAATGATAACTTCTGAACTCGAGCTCGCTGAAAAATTTCTGAGTGCTGCTGAGGTAGCTGGCGTTGACTCAGATAAGATTATCGGACTTAAAAAAGCTATCGAAAGCGAGCGGCCAAAAGTTCAAGGGGAAATGGCTATCCGAGCTACCGAAGAAAACGAAGACGACCTTCCACGAGTAAAAATTGAAACAACAAAAGGAACGATTGTTGTTGAACTTTTTGAAAACGAAGCCCCAAACACAGTTGCCAACTTTGTAAGCCTTGTCGAGAGTCACTTTTACGATGGCACGCCATTCCATCGTGTCATTCCTGGATTCATGGCGCAGGGAGGTGATCCAACAGGAACTGGCACGAGTGGCCCAGGCTACACAATTGCTTGTGAATGTGACCTTCCTGATGCCCGCAAACATTTCCTCGGAAGTCTCTCAATGGCCCATGCCGGTAAAGACACAGGTGGATCACAGTTTTTCCTCACGTTCGCCCCAACTGAACACCTTGATGGACGTCATACGGTATTTGGCCGTGTTATTGAAGGGTTTGAAATTCTTCCAAAAATCACGCGCACAGAAGGGCCTCAAGCACGTCCTTCAAAGGATAAAATTCTAAAAGCTGAAATTATTCGCAAACGTGACCATGAATACAAACCAAAAACGACACCGAAAAAATGAGCATCATTCGTCAGTAACGTGCTACCGGTTTAAATATAACGCAACTGCACTTCGTAACATTGAATTCATAGACTCACGGTGGCGATAACAGAGCAAAGGACAATGTTCCATGGTATTTACATCAACCACGAATCCAGAATTACGGCCATCGAACAATGCAACTTGTTTAGAAGCCCTGGCATTTCTCCTGGTGATTATGTTCAGCACTTTGACATTTGCCGATGACGATAATCAATCCGGAGAAAAACGCATGGCCGATAATACGAGGAAGAATCCACTTGAGGAAGGGAAGGTCCCAGATGCTGAGATTCCGAAGACGGACATCGAGTGGAGGAAACGACTGACTCGTGAACAATTTGCAATAACTCGAAAAAAGGGGACTGAGCGTGCTTTCTCAGGCACCTATTGGAATACAAAAACTCCTGGTACATACCGCTGCATCTGTTGTGGTGAACCATTATTTCGTTCTGGTGAAAAGTTTGATAGCGGCTGCGGCTGGCCGAGTTTTTACGCCCCGATTGATACAAAGAAAGAAAATATCAAAGGGAATGTGGTTGCAGAACACGAGGACCGATCACTCGCCAGCATGACCGGATTTGGCATTCGAACTGAAGTAACATGTCGGCGGTGTGGAGCACATCTTGGTCATGTTTTTAATGACGGCCCACCACCTACAGGACTTCGTTACTGCATTAACTCCGCATCCATCCTCCTTGAACCTGAGGCAAAAGGCACTTCTCCAAGAGACGAAGACTCGAAAAAAAGTCGCTAAAGCCCCCGCTTTTACCAAAAATTTTAGCTACTTGCTTCATGAAATGCCTTTATGCGTAAGCTTTTAAAGGCTAGAATTGGTTGTTTCGATGAGACCGACTCCTGTCGGTAGAGGAGCACCACTTTGGCCGATCCATTTATTAGCCTCACACACCAACAAGCCATTGAAAAGGCCGATACGCTTATTGAGGCGCTTGGCTGGATACGAAAATTCCGAGACACAACTACGGTCATTAAGTTGGGTGGCAGCATTCTGGAACACCCGGATGCGTTACGACATTTACTTCTTGACATTGTTTTTATGACCACTTTGGGCATGCGCGTTATAGTCGTTCATGGTGGTGGAAAAGCAATATCCCGCGAGATGGATGCAGCGGGCATTACTCCCAAATTCGTGCAAGGCAGAAGATATACCGATGCAGAAACGCTTGAGATCGTAGAGAAAGTTCTTGTAACCGAACTCAATCACGAATTAGTTGCGAACATTGAGGAATTTGGTGGCCGGGCAATGTCACTTAATTTTCTTTCTACAAATGTATTATTTGGTAAACCTCTCACGTTGCACGGCAAAAATGGTGAACCCATAGACCTCGGACGAGTTGGTGAAGTAACTGAAGTTGATCGCCTCACCATTGACAATCTTTCATACGCTGGACAAGTCCCCGTCATTCCTTCGATGGCGATGGGCACTGATGGTGAGAAACTAAATATTAATGCCGATACTGCTGCCACAGCAGTTGCTGCTGCTGTCAATGCAGAAAAACTTGTTGTCCTCAGTGACATTCCAGGCGTTCTGCAAGACATGAAATCCCCCGACAGCCTCATTCATTCACTAACTGTTTCTAAGGCAAGAGAACTTATACGCTCTGGCACAATCGCTGAAGGGATGATCCCAAAAATTGAAGGCTGCCTAGAAACACTCCAAAAAGGTGTGAAAAAAATCCATATTATTGATGGCCGCCTTCGACACTCACTTTTACTTGAAATTTACACAACAAGTGGAGTCGGGACTGAGCTAGTCGCCGACTCGCCTACAGAGACCGTTTAGCAGCATTCATCGACAATACCTGTTCGTTAAAATTCACATTACAAACCACAATTCCTAAGAGCTTTTTCATGGCAACAATCGACGCACTCCATTCGACAGATGCCCAACAACCTGGACCAGAGACACAAGCTGTCATCAAGTCATTCGAGCAATATGTCATACCTAACTATCGGCGTTTCAACGTGTGCCTTGTGCGAGGAGAGGGATCTCGCGTCTGGGACGCTGATGGGCATTCCTATCTCGACTTGTTTCCTGGCTGGGGCTGTAACCTATTAGGCCATTGCCCTCGCCCGGTTGTCCAAGCTGTGCAGAAACAGATGGAAAAGCTGATTCATGTTCCAAATACTTGGTATATGGAACCTCAAGGAACATGGGCAAAACTTCTCTCCGAGCGTTCATTCGGAGGACAGGCATTTTTCTGTAATTCTGGAACCGAGGCCAATGAGGCTGCGATAAAACTCGTCCGGTTACGATCTGAGGGAAAAAGATACAAAATCATCACATTTGAGGGCGGTTTTCATGGCCGTACGATGGGCAGTGTTTCTGCGACGGCACAGCCTAAGTACCACGATGGTTTGGGGCCAATGGTTGCAGGCTTTCAATTTGCTCCACATGGAGACCTGGACGCAGTTGCGGCTTTAGTTGACGAGCAGACCGGAGGTATTCTTATCGAGCCGATCTTGGGAGAGGGCGGAATTGTACCGGCATCCAAAGAATTCCTAAGAGGGCTTCGGAAAATTGCAGATGACAACGACCTGTTACTCGTTTTTGATGAAGTTCAGTCTGGATGTGGACGAACTGGCAAGTGGTTTGGTTATCAACATACAGATGTGATCCCAGACGTGATGACGTTATCAAAAAGCCTGTGTGCCGGCATTGCCGGGGGCGCAATGCTCACAACGCCTGAATTAGCAAAACACCTCCGACCAGGCATGCATGCTGCAACTTTTGGTGGCAACCCTATTGCCGCTGCTGCAGGTATAGCCGCAATACAAATGATTGAAGAGCAAAACCTACTGAGTCATGTCGAAAAGGCTGCAGAACTTTTTCACAATCAACTCAATACATTGAAAAGTAAATGTGACTGTGTAAGTGACATTAGAATCAAAGGAATGATGATCGGGATTGAACTTTCCATTGATGGTGCCGCAGTTGTACAAGCCTGCCTTGATCGGCGACTGCTCGTTAATTGCACGCAAGGCAATGTAATACGGCTCCTTCCAGCAATGACCGTAACCGAGGCTGAAATTGAAGAAGGATGTCAGAAACTTACAGAAGCAATTCTTGACGTTGCCAGTAGAAAATAATGTGTGGCTTATTCTTAAAGCAGTAAACAAACTGCACAACATTCACCCAAGCTCGATGGTGTCTTAATGCGTAATTTTTTAGTTGTAGAAGATCTCACCCCACAGGAGATAGAGGGTGTCTTTTCGATTTCACAAGATCTCGAAACGAAATATAAAGACGGTGTTCGTGATGCACTTTTTCCTGGTCGTGTTCTTGCACTTGTATTCGAGAAACAGAGTCTCCGAACGCGTGTGAGTTTTCAAACCGCAATGGTACACCTTGGCGGCTCGGGCCTTTTCCTAGGAGAAGACACCGGATTTGCAACAACTCGAGAAAGCATTGAAGACTTTAGTCGAGTACTCAGTGAGTATGTCGATTGCATTGCTTGTCGCTCGAAATCACATTCCACAATTGAGCAGCTAGCTGAACATTCAAGCGTGCCAGTCATCAATGCGCTCAGTGACTTTAGTCATCCATGCCAAGCACTCGCAGATCTTTACACACTCCGTCGGCATGTTGGTCGACTTGATGGGCTTACATTCGCCTTTGTGGGTGATGGAAATAACGTGGCTCGATCACTTGCGGTAGCCTGCAGTTTGCTTGGCATGCGTTTTATTCTCGCTGCTCCTAAGCAGTACCATTTTGACAATTCTTTTAAGAACCGAGTGGCATCGTTAGCTCCCGATGCACAAATCGAACAAACCGAAGATCCAGTCGCTGCTGTTCAGGACGCGGTTGCTGTGTATACGGACGTATGGGTGAGCATGGGCCAGGAAGAAGAACGTGAGAAACGGGAAACCGCTTTTCAGTCGTACCAGATAAATAGCAAATTAATGGTAAACTGCCCCAATTCTGTGTTCATGCACTGCCTTCCAGCTCATCGAGGGGAAGAAGTCACTGATGAGGTCATTGACGGAAGGCAAAGTGTTGTGGTCACGCAGGCCGCGAACAGAATGCACGTCCAAAAGGGACTTTTGGCATGGCTCCTCGGCCATCGCTGAGGTTTTCTCGTAGAAAATCGTTGATATCAGGCAGAAACGTGCCGCTGTAGTATTTTGACTTGTCAAAATTATTTTTTTGACTAATCTAAATGCTGTTTGGTACTTTTACCTCCTTAAGGGATTTCATGAGACGCCGAGGCTTCACGCTTATCGAACTTCTTGTTGTTATTGCAATTATCGGCGTACTTGTTGGCTTACTTTTGCCCTCGGTACAGCAGGCCCGAGAAAGTGCTCGACGAATGCAATGTAGTTCAAATCTGCGTCAACTCATGCTTGCTATGCACATTCATGAATCAGGTCATCGACAGTTTCCTGCAGGATACCTCTCTGACACAACGCGAAATGATCGTGACAGTTCCACACTTGATGCCGGCCCTGGTACAGGATGGGGGCTCCAATTAGCCCCCTATATTGAAGAGGCGGCCATAGCAAATAATTTTGCAGGCGTGAGTGATCCAAGCCAAGGAATTCTTCACCCAGCTAACCGAAATCTTGTATCTCAGGAATTTCAATTCTTCCTATGTCCTTCTTCTGCTGGAGACAGGGAATCTTTTGTCGTCAAAGACATAAGTGGAAATCCGCTTGCGGCTGGAATCGAACTTGGTCGGTCACACTATGTTGCGAATTCAGGACATGAAGAACCGTGGGGAATGTTTCCTGCCTCTTCGTCTTGGAAGTCTATTGCGAATGGACCGCTTTACAGAAATTCTACCACTCGTCACAGGAACGTGACCGATGGCATGTCAACAACTGTTTTTTTAGGCGAGCATACTTCAAGTCTTTCTGAAAAATCTTGGGCAGGTGTTGTACCGGGTGGAGCAAGTAACCCTACACAAAAATTTGCTACCAGCATTGGGACTTTAGCGGACTACGCAGCAACACTTGTTCTTGTACACAGTGGACCAGCAGAAGCTGAAACTGTTCTCTACGGATACGAAGTAATTCACCCTCCAAACAGTCCCGCAAGTCATGTCTGTCAAATGTACTCAGACCATCCTGGAGGGGCCAACGTTGCAAATGGTGATGGCTCAGTCCGTTTTGTTTCGGAGTTTATCAATCAAGATGTATGGCAATACGTCTCCAGCATTGCCGGTGATGAAGTAGTCCCATCAGGAGCCTGGTGATGCTCACTAGAATATCAACTCACTCACGGCTAAGCATTGCAGCATCCATCCTCATTCTCTTGTTCATCGTCGGTTGTAGAAAGCCGTATCCACAACTCCCAAGGGAACAGCTTAAATTTGTTCAGGGCATCAGAACTGCCGCAAATACACGAAGTAAGCAACGGGTTGATGCTGTCGGAGAAGCAATTAAAAAGGCTATCGATGCAGGAAAAATTCCCCCCGAGCTAGAAAAAATTCTCACATCTCTTCTCGAGGAATGCTACAGCGAAAACTACGATGAAGCAGAGAAAAAGTGCGTGTTATTGTTGAAAGACCAGCTACGAAAGTAGTTTCCGACAGTTTCAGTAAATAGGCGGTCTACGGATTACGTAACGAGCTTTTTGCAGGCCTATTTCAATCTTCCGAATGACAACATTCTTGAGGAAGAGCAGCGGTGATTGGACCTCAGACTCGACGTCGGGTGTCTGCAATGGTGACATAGAAAATGGGAAACTTGCACAGTTCTACGCCGGCTTTGACATAATCTGGCAGTTGTAATGCCCATAGCAGCGATCTGCTTAATCCCAATACCAGCTATCCGCTGGAATTTTCAGACTGTCGTGCTGTTCGTGGAGCGTGCCGGTCTCATCTATTTGCAAATTTTCTTGTGCGAATGATTCCCGTGGCATGATGACAACGCCACCACCAATTGGAGTAAGTAATCGACTACCTCGTCGCACTGCATTCACTGCACAATCAATTTTCTGTGGGGCAACAAACCGTTCGATCGGATACACACCTTCATCCAGCAGACTGTTCGCTGACCATTCCGTACTCTCATACACACCGTGTTCCTGAAGGTACGCTGCCACAACTGCTAAATCGATCAAGGTCTTCAATTGGGCATAGACCGGATGCTGCCTTGCGATATCAGCATATTTCAAGGTGAAAGCCTGAGTAAATAACTTACTAGCCCGACTTGGCTGCTGAGAGCTTATTCTGCGACCGTTAGGTAATACCATCTCGTCAGCCCCGATGAGCTTCACCCCGTCACCAACAAGTTCAATTGCCAGATCATCCTCACTCACCTTGAGACACTCATAGTTGGGAGTAAAGAACCAGCGCTGTAATGCATTTTTTGCAACGCTTCCTGCTGAAGTGAGATCAATCCATGTACTCATCCTGACTGGTGGTTTCTCGAGACCGATACCGATGAGTTTCATGCGATAGTCCGCCTCAACGAGAACCTGCGCAAAATGAGTATGAGGTGAAACGCCCTGTACTGTGACTGTCTGTGGGCCAAGAGCTTCACGCAGGCCACGCACAATTCCGCCTTCGGTTCCTTGTGGATTCACTGTTCCGATGCGCTGAAGATAGGCCTGCATACTGGCTAAGCCTTCTTGCGTTGGGTCTATCGAACAGCCGACCAACGTATCTGACGGCTGACCCGGTGGAAAAACCCGTAGTGCAGCAGCTAAGTCTTCGAGCTGAACAATAGGTGCCCCCGACTTGATACCAATTGATCGACTAAAACTATCATCTACCCAAGGCTCCGCAGGGCCAGCCAGAACCACCTCGCCAGGCTTATCTGTGGTTGCTGGGTAGACAAAGACGTATCGTATCTGTGTCAGACCGGCGAGGTTAGTTATTTCATCGGAAAGTCCATCATCCGATTCAAGAGATTTGGTAAGAACTGCTTCGAGTCGCCCTAATGCAATTTTTCGTAATTTTGAGGGACGACGAAGATCTCTGGGAAGTTGCTCGACGCTCGATTGCTGGCGGATTCTACTGAGGTTTGAATCTGACATGGTCAGAACTCGTAGCACCCCTTGAGGGTCAACAACAACACCTGAACCTCCCGCCTGGCTACCGGTACCGCCGCCACCTTGCTGCCCACCTTGCTGCCCACCTTGCTGCCCACCTTGCTGCCCACCTTGCTGCCCACCTTGCTGCCCACCTTGCTGCTGTTGGGCATTGGCTGTAACCGGAACGACTATTGTACAAATCAGTGCACCGGCTAGGCAAAGATTATGGAGGGAAACAAAAATCCGTGACACGCGGCGGATAAGAGTTTGCATAGAAAACTCCCTCTTAGGGAATAACGGAGAACAATTTTGAACACTCAGGATCTCATGGAGATTCCTGACTAAGAAAGAGTAGTCCGCAATAAAGCGTAGAGCAATGCGAGCTTTTTAAGAGAAACAGCGTTTTAATGCATCTCAATGTGGTTCTCACTACACAAAAAGTGGTATCTGATCTCGATAATAGGCTTGTAAGCGATAGTCTTATCTCGTGAATGACACTGCACAATTACGTGGTTTGGAATGTCCGCCGCTTTTTGGAGTTGCGGTTACCTTGCCGGTTTCCAGCAAAGGATGTCTGTACACGAACCGACCCTGCCCCGAGCAAGCCCTCAATCTCGTCCAGTAATTCGCCCGACCACTTCACCCTCTGCCCATCAATGTCCAGCAATGCGCGCCTGCCATCCAGCAGTTCTATGATCATGCGGACTGGAGTCTCGCCTGCATGACGAGTTATCGATTCTTTAAGGTGATCAAGTACTTCACAATCGTGCCTATTCTCAGATATTTTGAGATGTATGTATTTGACTGGTCGGTTCCAGATTTCTGCAATTGGAATGACATCGTTGATAATAAGATTTGTTTCCTCACTACCCGCACGTCTGTCGACTGTCCCAGCAACAACCACTACTGCATCTTGCGCGAGGGACTCACCGAGCCTCGCATATTCTTCTGGCCAACAGATACTCCGAACAAGCCCTTGCATATCTTCGAGATCAAACATCCCATAACGGGTAAATGTTGCCCCTGGCCTTGGTTGCTTTGTATTCGATAACTTCAGTGACCCAATCAGGCCACCCATCACCACCTCACTTCTCGGGTCAGCATTTCCTATATCCATTGAACCGTGAGTACAAACCGTCTGCAGAATAGACTTATACTCTGCCAATGGGTGGCTGTGCACGTAGTAACCCAACACTTCTTTTTCAAAAGAGCGCATCTCGAAATCTGTAAATGGGGGCACTTCAGGAAGAACCGCCGCTGGTTTTTCTTCGGGCTCAGCATCCTCGAAGGCAGCGAACAAATTTTTCTGCCCGCTTCGGCGGTCTGCTAACCTAGCAGCTCCGGAAGAAATCGCCCGTTCAATACCAGCAAACAAAGCTCCTCGATGCTCCTGTTGACCAAGCAGACTGTCCAACGCTCCCGCCTTTGTCAAATTTTCGAGTGCCGTCTTATTGACCACAGAACCATCAACTCTTCCACAAAGATCAAAAAGATCTCGGTATTCACCATTGCGCACTCGTTCATGAACAATGGCTTCTGCCGCCTGTTTGCCACATCCTTTGATGGCAGAAAGACCGAATAAAATCTCACCTTCTTTTGCTGCAAACTCAGCTTCAGATGTATTAACATCCGGTGAATTCGTCGGAATCTCCATCCGCCGGCAGTCTTCTAAGTGTTCAACGACCGAATCTTTCTTTTTAAAGTTTCGGGCTGGAATATCGCCAGTGAGTAAGGCGGCCATAAACTCTGTGGGATAGTGTGTTTTAAGGTACGCCGTTTGCCATGCTAAAAGTGCGTACGCTGTGGAATGGCTTTTATTGAATCCGTACCCAGCAAATTTTTCAATAAGACTGAAGAGATTCGCAGCCTCCGTTTTTGAAAGACCTTTTTCTTCAGCTCCCCCAACGAATTGCTCGCGAAATGCCGCAATAGTTTCATACTTTTTCTTACTGATTGCCTTAATGCATGTATACGCACTCGACAGCTTAATACCACCAAGGCGTTCCAGAATTCGCATCACCTGCTCTTGGTAAACCATGACACCATGAGTTTCTTCAAGAACATCTTTCATGACAGGATGCGGGTACTCTGCCTGCTGACGCCCATGCTTCACTGCGACGTAATCGTCAACCATGCCACCTTCGAGTGGACCTGGGCGATACAGAGCATTCACTGCAACAATGTCTAGAAAGTGATCTGGCTTCATCCGCTGCAGAAGGTCTCGAATGCCACCGCTTTCTAGCTGAAAAATACCCTTGGTTTCCCCGCGACAAAGAAGTGCAAAAGTTTCAGCATCATCTAAGGGAAACACCAACGGATCTAACTGTTCCCCTCGCGTTCGCTCGATGATCTCGAGCGTCTTCGTAACAATTGTAAGATACCGGAGCCCAAGGAAATCCATTTTCATTAAGCCGGCTCGCTCGACATCTCCCATTGACCATTGCGTAATGACTTCTTCTTTCCCGGTCACTCTTTGAAGCGGCACGTACTCAGATAGTGGCTGATCAGCGATAACAACTGCCGCAGCATGTGTGCCCACATTACGAGCAAGCCCCTCAATACGACTCGCCAAGTCAACAAGCTCACGAACCTGAGAATCAGCTTCACATGCTTCCGCGAGTTGAGAACCCGGAGCCGTTGCCTCTGCTAGCGAAATGCCGAGTTGATCTGGTACCAAAGAAACAATCTTATCGACTTGTGGTATCGAAATCCCAAGAGCGCGACCAACGTCTCGAATTGCTGCCCGAGCAGCAAGCGTCCCAAAAGTTCCAATCTGAGCAACGTTTGCTTCACCGTACTTCTGCTTTACATAGTCAATGACCTCACCACGTCTCTGCTTACAAAAATCAATGTCTATATCAGGTGCTTCAAGCCGACTCACGTCAAGAAAACGCTCAAAGAGCAGGTCGTACTCGAGTGGGCAGACATGAGAAAGGTAGAGCGAATAAGCAACAAGCGAACCGACGCCACTTCCTCTCGCTGAAGCAGGAATGCCCTGCTCTCGAGCATAGCGAACAAAGTCCCAGCAAATAAGAAAGTAACTGGCGTAACCCAGCGTATTGATTACGTTGAGTTCTCTTTCCAATCGCTCTAGAACATTCGATTGCAGCTCGCCACCAGGAATATCACACCATCGCTTGTCTATCGTTGCGTACCGCGCCCTTAATCCCTCCATACAGAGGCGTTTAAGCTCATCGGCAGCCGTAATTCCTAATGGCAGATCAAAGCCAGGGAAATGACGCTTGCCGAGCTCTAATTCAATAGAGACCGAGTCAGCAATTTTTTGACTCATCCCAACGGCATTGTTCACCCACTGCCTATCATGCCCGGCAAACGATTCGTACATTTCTGAAGGACTCTTCAGATAAAATTCCGTTGAATCCATTCGCATGCGCGATGCGTCATTCCGGAACCGACCAGTGTTCACACAAAGCAAGATATCTTGAGCTTCAGCATCTTCACGATTTACATAGTGACAGTCACAAGTCGCAACAGGCGGAATACCCATTTCATTTGAGAGCTCGACTGCGGCTGCAGTGACCTGCTGCTGGAGATCCAGCCCGTTGTCCTGAACCTCAATAAAATAACGATCACCAAAAAGCTTCTGAAACCAACCTGCTACGTCACGCCCCTGATTGAGTGACTCCTGTTGCTCACGAGATGATCCTATGAGTGCCCGGCTGAATTCACTAGAAAGACATCCTGAAAGACAGATTAATCCTTCTGAGTGCGCTGCAAGTATTTCTCGATCTATACGCGGTTTAAAATAAAACCCCTCAAGCGATGCCTTGGTTGCAAGCTTCAAGAGATTCGCAAACCCCGTACGATTTTTGGCAAGTAACGTTAGGTGATAGCTTGCTTCCTTTTGGCTCCCTGAATCCTTCTGAAACCGACTGCCCGGTGCGATATATGCCTCGTAGCCGATGATCGGATTCAAGCCAACATTTTTCGCTTTACTGTAGAACTCTAGTGCGCCGTGCAAGTTTCCATGATCTGTAATCGCTAAAGAGTTCATCCCGAGTTCACTCGCACGATGAACGAGCCGATCAATAGAACTCGCGCCATCCAGCAAACTGTAGTGGCTGTGGCAGTGAAGATGAGTAAATAATTTTGATATGTCTTTTTCCATCAGCGTGCTCTTCCATAGGCGTCGCGAGGAGGCTATCCAAATAACACTTTCCTAGAAATTAACTCAGTCCGACGCAGGTTCACCAATTTGTCTCAACATTTCAGCAAGACTTGCCTGCAGATCAAGCAGACCCTGCCATGGTGCGAAATCTATTTCAACTTTTTCATGCCCCGGACGCATCACTGCTCCATCCATTGTCTCTCTTAGTATAGCTTGAACATAATCAAGCAACTCACACAGTTCAGCTGACTGTGCGGGACTTAACTGCTCAGGCAAAGGCGGTGGGCCACCCGGCAGCAGGGGCAACTTCGCATCACCAAGATCTTCAATAATATCTGATTGATGCTTTGAAGCACGCTCAAGTCGCTCCTGCATTGCACGCGCACGATCTTGGCCATCACCTGGTATTTTTGAAGCAATATCAGCAATACGACGATCTATATCACTATGGGAACCGATTAATAACACTGATCGGCCAACCGCTATCATATCACCATCGCGTACTATCCGAACGTGAATCTCCTCACCATTAACTTTTGTTCCATTCGTACTGTCGAGGTCTGTTAATACAATTTTTGAGTGATCGGCCTGAAGTTTTAAATGATAACGACTAATTCGTTCGTCATTGAGTTGGATCGTATTCCCTTCCTCCCGTCCAACAGTAACAGGCGTGCCAACGTCACTATAAATCTTCCCTCGATCAGCACCGTGGAGCACCCGAAGAGTAACATTAGACATGGCAAAAAAGAACGTTTGATAAGAGCGGTAACGTGCCTGTGAGGCAAAAGAAAAAACAACAGATTAGTATGGTGCCTCACAAAACAGGCCCGGTCAACTTAACCCCCAAAACGATGCCGAATGAAGTTGGTCCTGAACCTTACGAATAGCCCATCGCAGTCTCAGCCCACGCTTGGTACACTAAGTCAAATGCATCCGTAGCTCAACTGGATAGAGCATCGGTCTTCGGAACCGAGGGTTGGGGGTTCGAATCCCTCCGGGTGTACTACTTTCGAATATATCGTTGTCCGAAACGCTTCATGAGCAACCACGGGCTTCTTCCACAGGAATCAGCAAGGCCGCTGAACAAACTGTGATTTCATCGAAAAGTGCTCGTTATTTCTTGTTCAAAGAATCTTCAACGAGAAATTCGCTTTCCTCCTAGACAACCGCTTCGCAAAGAACCTTATTCGTCGTTATTGCGCTTTCCAACAACATATGTTCTATGGGGAATTCTTTGTCGTATTGACATCTGACTAATGTGAGAAGAACGCCCCCTATTGATCGAGCCCATCCAAAACAGAGCGAAGACGGCCTTCGTCGTCGAAGAATTCAACTCTTCCGAATGACTCGCCTGGCCGCGCTCCTATCGCCACAGTGTTTTCTCCAGATGAATCTTTAACTTCAATACGACCACCGCCGCCATCAACCACACGGCCCATATGGAGCAAGACAGTTCCATTGTCGGACTCAACGAGTATCTCGCGGCACCGAACCTGAGAAGACGAGAGGACTTCAGTGTTTATTTCAAATTCAGATTCACCAGGACGGATTGCCAGCCCTATAGCAAGAAAAAGAAGTGGGTACACTGTCCAACGTTCACGGCTTGTCATGATCCTTCTCTCATTTTCAGATTTAAAACAACTCAATCATTATGAATTTTTCGCAACCGACCAGATAACCTAAGGATGAGTTGGACTCGCTCAAAAACATCGAGCCAGTCACTAATAACCGATTGCAAAGCTTCTTCACTTGGTTGAATAATACCTGTGGAGCAACTTGAACCTGCATGCTCAGCTATTGCAATTCGATATGCTGAAAGCGTGCGGTCACCATGTGTAACAATCGGAAAAAAATCTTCGCTAAGAAAAATGGCTACAGGCACTCGCTGACCACCACAAACAGTCAAATGGGCGGCTATCTCTGGCTGCGCATCACGGTCTAAGAATCGCAAATCGATGCAAGTTGTAGCATCCGAAAAATGTTTGAAGATAGGACATTGACTCGCACAATCACCACACCACGCTCCAGTGAGAACCATGACTGGCATTCGACGAACAAAGCCCTCGAGCACCTTCTGATGGTCGGAAGTCAGAGAAACATGTGAGCGAGCAGTCTCCCACTTCTCTTTGTTTTCGACAGTTGCATACTCTTTGAGAAATGCTTCGTAGGGAAGCGCATTACTGAAAGCAGACTGCCAAGCAGTTGGGGTAGGAGGACTACCAGAACCAGGAATGATAGATCGGGGAGAGGTGATTGGCTGACTGGGTGACATAGGAAACATCCTTATTTTGAACAATGATTCTTATCGACATACCTTCATATTGTAGAGGCATTACGAAAGATCTTGGCATTATCTCAGAAAACTTTTTCGTGCTTCAACGGCAAGACATCGCATCCATAAAATCACTCTTGACCCATGAAACGTCGCGTAATTACCGTCTCGTCATCTGGAAAAGAGATGGGAGTATAAAGTCGAAGCAAATTTCGGCAGTGAAATATGGCTATCGGCACAAAAAACTTAGTTCTTTGACCTCCAGTCCTAAACGTCCAATCGCTCCCGGAAATGGCTCAGGTTCTCCGCCCCCCTGGGACCTAAGCCTTTCCGGGGGCCTTTTTTTTGGCTGTCCTACATTGAAGCACTCCCTGTCATGAACGCACACGAGCCCACCCAGTACAATATTCAAGAGTCTCAATGAAGTCAGGTGAGACTTTTTGGCATATTAAAAATCTCTCACGTAAAACAAAAATTTTTAAACAATGGTTGATTCTTTCAGCACAGGCAAGATTCCCCGTTCTAATCCTCCGGGATCAAAAATTCTTATACGTTGGATCTTTGGAGGCCTTATTGTCTGGGGAATAGCTCAGGCGATAGGCGCTTATTCTCTAAATCATGATCCTAGGCGTCCATTGATTGTTCTCGCATGTGTTGGAGCATTTCTTGGATTTTGGGTTGCGCTTCTCGTTTTATTTAAAAAACGACAGAAACAGAATTCGACATACATCGAAGAGTAGAATACCAGCATCAAATATCCGTATACCTTGATCTTTCGCTTCTTGATTTTTCGCTTCTTTCATAGATCGACGACAAGGTATTTCCTTTAGAATCTACAATGATGCCTTCCCAGAAAAAATGAAAGCTCTCCCTCTTCGCCAAAATCGCATGTGCTGCCCCTATCGAAACTCCGTACTGGTAGAAGACCAGTTACGGATAGTGTCGCACCTTCTGAAGGCTTTTCAATTGGCCACTATTGAATGAAACGACCTACATATTATGGCATTCAACACGTCTTCGCGTTCCCCGGAAATTTTGCTTTAGATCTCTGTAGCAAAATTGAACACAGCGAGATCTCTCTTGTTAACACAGGTTT
The DNA here is from genome assembly GCA_014238855.1 of Planctomycetota bacterium. Lineage (GTDB taxonomy): Bacteria > Planctomycetota > Planctomycetia > Pirellulales > UBA1268 > UBA1268. The sequence continues at coordinate 2,271 of JABAAH010000043.1, read as the reverse complement.
TTTCAGGACTATTTTTTGTTCGCCCGAATATGACTACTTGAAATATCTACTCGAAACTCACGCTCTGAAACAAAGCATGTTACGTCTCGAAGTGCTGTTGGCACATTGAAATCTGCTGGATTTTCAAATTTCTCATTTTGAACTCGACCAAATACAATTAATCCGCGTGCTTTTCGACAGATTGTCTGAATCGCACTATGCAGTTGTTGATGGGAACCACCGTAGTACTTTAGATCCGTCAGTCGCTGATAGGTATCCGCCCCCATCACAAATGTAGACTGTGGGAATGCTCGAATTTTTTCGATGAATGTGGGGGCTCGCGATAACCAGAGTCTTTTCCCTTTGAATTGCTCAGCACGCCGCGAGACCTCGATATAGTCCAGCATAGGCTTGTCTACGTTACTCACGGATAATTCCCACTCCACTGGACGCTCTGCAATTTCCTCCGCGATATGAGCCATCGCAAGATGCCCGTCGTGCAGAGGTGCAAATGATCCAGAAAAAATCAGCCTGTCTTGTATTTTTTCAGAAACACGACGTGATTCGGTCGGGGCATTTGTTTCGACAGGGATCACAAGTTCATCATCACTAAATAACTTTTGCCAAGAACTTGGTGGCATATACTGTTCACGAACAATGTCTTCACCTTCGACAAGGAGTGACTCCAACTCCTTTCGCCACGGATAATCTTTCTTTTCGATAAATGTACCAACTAGTACGTCGAGACATAGCAAAGCTGCAATGTGCTCTTCTTCCAACCTGCTCCTCAAATTATTTATGAGCTGTAGCGTCGCAGTACGAGTTCCTTGAATATGGTGCGTTGCGACATGAATTCTATGCTGCCCTAACTTTTGCTTACCTGCTCGTAAACTAGCCGTCACTGCAACTCCAACATTATTCCCAACTTCATTTGAAAGTTTGATACTACGCTGCCATCCAGCGACTGCCATTTGCCTTACTGTTTGATCACTACAGTAGGTTTCGGGTTCGCCACCCAACAGCTCCGTCATGGCTGACCTTGCATACGGGACAAGAGCCTCGAGCATGATTCCGCTTGCCCCCCCCTCGGCGAGTAATTGCGGAATAACCTGTGAACCGCCACCTGAGACCACGAGGACAATTTGTGCACCCGCATGCTGTAACAAGCCAACTGGAGATTGAAGAACATAGGTAGACATGACGAACCGTAAAAAAATAGCTAACTAGAAAATCCTGTCCGAGGAACACTTTGCTGAACAACCTAGTTTGCCTCGTCGGCCACCCGTGAAAAAGGAACCCTCCTTGAAGCCCGTACAAACACCACAACCACCGAGAGGACAGGCATTCCGACTCCTTCCTTTGGCGGAAATAGAGTGAGCATGCCGATACTACGTTATGCAAGTTTAAAGGATCAGGACAGCTGTCGAGCTGAATACAAATGGCATATCAAAAAGTACAACGAAGAACACTTTGTTGTTTAATAGTTGTTGCGACATTCTTTAGTTACCTACCTGCCGTGAGCCGAGCTGATGAACAAAAAAATACCCCTCAAGCGAACCTCTCCTCACCACAAGAACTCACCATAAATCCAAATCAGACTGATTTTGAAGTTGAGTCAAACGCAACACCCGAATCTCTGCTCAGCGAACTCGTACCTCAACGCAGTGATTCACCCTCAGATTGGCAGACTCATTCTGATGCACTCTATCGGTGTGGAGAACCTCGAATCCTCTGCCCCACTGTTCCACCACCACCCTGCCACCCAACACAACCACCGATGCAGTTTGATCTTATTGGAGTCACAGGAACGCCAACACATGGGCCGCTCTATGACGGCCCATGCTGTCCACGGGCTGGAAGTCGTGATGGGTGCCCATGGCCGGCAGCCAGACATATCCGGGACGCATTTACTGATTACTTCTATTCACCAAACTATTGGCCAAAATAAATATGGGGATATAGTGATTTCCTACTTCAAACTCTGTCTACACAGATCACAAATATTTTTCTGTATTATTCATAACCAAGGAGATCAACCGTGCGAGTTGCGATCATCGGTATTGGAGCGATAGCCGAGATACATGCTCATGCCTTAAGTGACATACCCTCCGTAGAACTTGTTTCTGCATGTTGCCGTACGGAAGAAAAAGGTCTCAAATTTTCAGAAAACCATGGCTGTTCATGGTACCCGGATGCAGCTCGAATGATCCGGCGTGAAAAACCTGATGTAGTAACGATTGCAACACCCTCAGGTGCTCACCTCGAAGTAGCCCTCAAAGCGATACGAAAAGG
>JABAAH010000042.1:5862-24576 GCA_014238855.1 Planctomycetota bacterium | reverse complement strand
GAACTCGCACCTACTGTGTCACCAAGTGTGTCCCAGAAGAGCGAACTCGTACTGTAAAGGTACAGAAGTGCCGTGCAGAAGAGCGAACTCGCACCTACTGTGTCACCAAGTGTGTCCCAGAAGAGCGAACTCGCACTGTAAAGGTACAGAAGTGCCGTGCAGAAGAGCGAACTCGCACCTACTGTGTCACCAAGTGTGTCCCAGAAGAGCGAACTCGTACTGTAAAGGTACAGAAGTGCCGTGCAGAAGAGCGAACTCGCACCTACTGTGTCACCAAGTGTGTCCCAGAAGAGCGAACTCGTACTGTCAAGGTACAGAAATGTCGAACTGAGACTCGCACTCGTGAGTATGAAGTTTGCAAAAGTGTACCTGAAACAATGACCAAGGAAGTTTCCTACACGGTCATGGTTCCACAGGAAAGAGAAGAAAAGTACTCGGTAACTCTTTATGACTGCGTTCCGGAAGAAAAGACCCGTACTTACGAGGTCTGTGTTCCAGTTCAGGTCACAAAGGAAGTTCCAGTGAAGAAATGCGTCATGGTACAGGTAGAAGTACCTTGCGGTGGATGCAATGATGGTTGCTGTGGCGACAGCTGCAGTAGCTGCGACAGTTGCGACAGTTGCTGCAACGATAGTTGTAATCAAGGCCGTCGAAAAGGCTGCCTGAGTCGTCGTTGCCGTTAAAGTGATGTAAGACAGCCGTTAAAGCTGTTTTCGAAGAAAATAAGGTGGGTCGGTTGTCGTTTAGGCAGCCGGCCCACTTTTTTTGCCTAAAAAATTGACCTGAATCAAACCAAGGGATACATCTTTACGTAGAGTAGGAGTTCAGTTCTTTCCGCAAAACAGGGAAAGTGTGCATTTTTGATTCAGGATTACAGATGAAACTATTTCAGCAATTTTTTCAGAAAAGAACAGTACGGGCTCGTCGTTCCCTCGGATCTTTCAATCGGTTATTTGAAAATCTTGAGCCACGGCTTGCATTCGATGTTGATTTGTCAGTCTCAATAAGTAGCGGTCAGAATACGTATGTTCCGGGTTCTGACAAAGTAGATACGATAATCGTTCAGAACCTTGGGTCTGAAGCTGTCACGAATGCGCGAGTCGTTGCGCTATTAACAGACGGGATATTGTCCGCCACGTGGGTGGGCCAGGGTTCTCCTGGGACAACTGTACCGGTAAGTGGTAGCAGCGATAGTATTGATGCAATGAATGCATTCATCAGCTTGCCAGCTGGTGGTACAGCAATCTTTACGGTGACAAATCAAATTGCAACTGATGCCATTGGGCAAATCAAAACTGATGTCACGGCTGTGACACCCCTTGGTACTGCAGACAGTAATCCTGACAACAATTCGGCATACGACATTGTATCCCGACCATTCCTCGCGGTCGGAAGCGGCCTTGCGTATTTGGGTACCCCAACAGTAAGCGTCATTGATCCTGCGTCGGGCACAGTTGTCAGGCAGTTTGATGTCTACGAGCAGGGGTTTATGGGAGGTGTACAAACGGCAATACATGACGTTGATAATGATGGGCGTGACGAGATTATTGTGGCACCAGGGCGCGGTCGAGTTGGCGAGATACGCGTTTTCGACATTGATGGTGAGGAAATGCCGGAGTACAGAATCACTCCATTTGGCTCAAGCTTTTTGTCTGGAGTCAATATTGCCCTCGGTGATGTTAATGGAGATGGGACGAAGGATTTGATCGCTGGACAAGCCGCTGGTAGCACCGTCAGCATTCACCTTGGAGCTGGAGTTGGATTAGGATGGGAGTCGACTGCTTTTCAGCAATATATGCCATATGGAACAACACATCTTGCAGGTGTGAGTGTCGCGGCAGCGGATATTGGCACGATTACGAATGGTTTAATGAGTCAGTCAGATTCAAAAGATGGTCGTGCTGAATTGGTGCTTGGAACTGGCCCTGGTGCAATCAGGTCAGTCCAAATAGTCGATGTAGCTGGTGCGCCGAAAGTTGTTACAGAACTTTCAATTGATCCAACAATTGGTTATTCAGGCGTAACAATTGCTTCAGGGCTTTATAACGATCGAAGCGCGGATGACATCATGGTATCCGGCGGTCAGGGTGACGCTGCACGAGTTGATATTTTTCAAATAACTCGAGACTCTGGTTCTACCCTTACGACGAAGAAAAATCTGACAAGTGGAAATACGGCAAATTCAAGATTTCGTGTTTCACCGCTTGATAGCAACGGTGATGGACAAGTGAACTCATTTTTTGCTGTTGGAGCTGGTGGTGCCCAAGTACTGGATGCTGACGGTAATGTAACAAACACCGTTTCAGTTGTACGCGGCCCACTGACAGCAGCCTCAGCCTCTTCAACTTCGATTGATCCAGCTGTGATCACTACATCAAGTGGACTGCAGTATGTTGATCTTGTTGTAGGCCTGGGGGTGCCAGTGATAGCTGGTCAAACAGTCTCCGTTCATTATGTGGGTAGCCGTCAAAATGGCGACGTGTTTGATACTTCTTTAACAAGAGGTACTCCATTCGACTTTACCCTCGGTCAAGGGCAGGTTATTCAAGGCTGGGACGAGGGGGTCGCTGGTATGCGAGAAGGTGGCCGACGAAGACTGATCATCCCTGCTGATATGGCCTATGGGGAGAATCCAAGTGGTGGGCGACCAGGTGGAACGTTGGTGTTTGATGTGCAAATGTTGAGTGCATCAAACCCTGCTCTTGAGCGTCCGCCACTATCCCGACCACCGTTAGGACAGAATTAGAGCCTAGCGGGTAGACGCATTCATTCGTAGTAGCACGATTGTCTGTGAGCGATCTCTTGTTTTTTGAATCACCATTGAGCCTCGAACCCAAGATTAGCACCATGCAGGAAGACATTACCAGTATTCGCAAGTGTCGTTCCACTGGTTGTGGTATTGGTGAAATCAAATTGATTTGGTGCTAAAGCAACTCCAGAAATCCAAATCAGATTGTAGCCAGCTCGAAGTGACCAATTGTCGTTGAGTCGTCGTACAAGTGAGTAATTCATATCTCCAATAAAGCCGACACCAACATCTCGAGTACTGATTTGGGAGCGGTAAGGAATGCCACCCGCCAATGTTTCGATAGGGGCACTATCCGCGTTTAGGAAGGTTCCTGCCAAAGTTGCTTTTGTCCACCCTTGAACAGACCAATTGTTCCATCGACGTTTTGTTTTAAATCCGATCTGAGGCCCGAGCATTTGAGAATTTGTTGTAATCGAGTACGTTCCATCATTGTTGGTGGGTTGACTGGCATCGACATGCAGATTCGCAACATCATTGAATCCAGCCCATCGGAAGCCACCAAGCCATTGAAATTCATATTCACTTGTTACATCGGCCCCCAATGGATCATGTACACGACGCCAAGGAAAACGTGAGCTAGGGTCGCTTTTTTTTGTGAACTGAGACGTCAAGATATTGACCTCACACATATTTAAGCTTGATGTATAGGTTGATCGAATGGAATCTAAATTCGTCCAACCACCAACAGCAGGGCCAAGCGCACCTGGCACTCGAAGGTCGCCGGAACCACGAACCGTACGTTCACCAAACATTCCAAAAACACCGGTGTAGCCAAACTCCCAACCGACACCATTTTTCCGAAGTCGGCCACCAAAAAGTCGAATGCCTGGTGCTGTTCCAGGGTTTGTGCTACGCGTCGTGAGTTTTGGAACAGGATTTGCGCTCGTTGTCTCGGCAACCACAGCTCCATTGGTTGCATTGTTCCGTTTGAAAAAGAGAAAATCGACAAGGAGATAGGTGTCATGATCACAGCCACAGCGAGAACACGCGCACTGACGGCATTGTTTGCATTGCTTTTTGCATTGGCTACCACGGTTACACGTTGGTGAATATGGATCTGGTGCAAACAAGATATCGTCATTAATCAGAGGAACATGATCATCAAAATGAGGTGTTCGAAGTTCGGTGACTGGCTGGTCAGTTGGTTTAGATTCAGCCTGAGCCGATTCAGCCTGAGCCGATTCAGCCTGAGTTGGTGTATCCTGAGATGGTGGTACTTTTGACTCGTCGCTCTGGAGTGGTTGAGCTTTTGATATCACCTTGCTCTTGGAATCATCTGACGCCACAGGGTTTGGAAGAGTCGGTCCTGCCTCATTTTCAACAGCAGGTGAAGCGTCATCTGATGCTTGCTTTTTAGCCGGTGTCGGCTCATCTGAAGAGGTAGTTGAAGCTGAAAATGCTGGATGACTAAAAGTCACCAGACATAAACCGATACAGAACATTTTCTGCCATGGTGTGCCCATGATCGAATTCCCCCTATAGAAACACTTTCTTTGTATCTATCGGCTAAATAAATCGATATCTTCGGCAAAATCGGTTTTTTCCGTAAAATCCGGAAAATCGATGGTTCTGGTGATCGATATTTGTGTGATCGATGGTTCTGGTGATATCTGTGCTATCAAGAGTGTGTTGGCTCTGAAATCACTTGCGTGCTGCGACGTTGCTAGATCAGCAATTCATCTATTGAGAACGGAGGTACTATTCTCAACAAAGTCTGTTTTGACAATCGAGGTATCTAAAACGATGTGAAACAGGGGATGCCTTATTCTCACGCTTTAGGAATCGAAAACTATCAATCTAAAACAGTCGGATATAGAAACTGCTTTTTAGGCATGTTACGTAGAGCATATATTTGCGGACATGCCAGGTGTTCTCGTGCGATTAGAAAGTGAGCTTTTAAAACGTCGTACACAACGTGTTCTATGTATGAATCTCATTTGAAATGTATTTGAAACAATGAGGATTGGGTTAGTGATCTCAAGTTGAGCCAGATTTGGCTCAAGGAGTTTCTTGTGCTACTCAATAGAAATCGAGTTATAGTATAAAGTTCTCTTCGATTGAGCTTCGCTGTTTTTGATGTAATGACGTATATGCAAATTCCTAAATTCAACGACCTGGTTTTTACGCTATAGAATGATAGGAAAGAATGATGACTAAGCCATCACCTTCAAGTGTTGATATTGTGATTGCGGAAGATAGCCGTATTCAAGCAAAAATTCTTGAGAGGCGGCTTACTGAGGCAGGTCATCGTGTGCGATGGGGTGCAGACGGTCAGGCTGCACTGAAACTCGTGCGTGAGCAACCCCCGGCAATTATCGTTTCAGATATCGAAATGCCAAACATGACGGGGTATGAGTTTTGCAAGGCAGTCAAGCAAGATCCTGAGTTAAAGAAGATTCCATTTGTGCTGCTTTCAACACTTTCAGATCCACTCGACATTATTAAGGGTCTTGATGCGGGTGCTGATAATTACGTCACGAAGCCCTATGAATCAGAGTATTTGATTGGGCGTATCCATTCATTACTTGAAACACCCCTAGCCGTTGATGAAGGGGCGGATCAGACAATTGATGTTGCCATTGCCGGACAAACATTTAAGGTGAATGCGGGTCGTCAGCAGGTTTTGAATCTACTCGTATCTACTTTCGAAAATGCAGTTGCAAAAAATCGAGAATTAATCCAAGCCAATCAAGATTTAGCCACAGCAAAAGACCAGCTCGAACAGAATAATCAATCGCTTAGGGATCTTAATCTTAAAATCGCAAGTGCGAATGATCAGATGACGAGAGACCTCGAGGCAGCTGCGCGTGTGCAACGAGCACTCCTGCCCGCAGAAGAAACACTCCACTTCAACTGTGGAGAGGTGGCCTGGCGATACGTTCCTTGTCATGGATTAGCCGGTGACTTTCTCAATGTTTTCCAGCTCGATGATGAGCATGTTGGTCTTTTTGTGGTCGATGTCAGTGGCCATGGAGTGCCATCTTCCCTACTCTCAGTAACTGTCGGTAGGTTTTTGACACCAAAAGCATCAGACAGTTCTGTGCTAGTACGAATTGGTGATGACGGTACAACTGAGGTTGTTTCACCGGTTGAAGTCGCAACTGAGTTAAATGAGCAATTTCAGTCCCAAGATTTTTCGGAACTCTATTTCACCTTTATCTATTGTGTGGTGAACTCGAAAACGGGTCAGATGCGGTATACCGCGAGTGGGCATCCACCGTTGCTTCGCCTGTCGGCTACAGGTGAGGCTACCTTTGAATCACTGCACAGTCTTCCAGTTGGTTTTTTTCCTGAGGCAGAATATGAAGAAAAGACAATCCAGCTGCAAAAAGGAGATCGGGTTTATCTTTACTCTGACGGAGTTACCGAGGCAATGGACAAAGACCTTGAGCAGTTTGGAGATGAGTCATTAAAGGAAGTTATTAGCCTGAATCGCTCTCGTGATCTGAATGCAGGCGTGGGTGAACTACTTGAGAGTATTCAAGCCTGGTGTGAGCCAAACGGTCCATTAGACGATGTGTCAATTCTAGGTTTTGAGTGGCAAGGGCCTTCTTCATGATTGCTTGGGTCGGTAGTAGCTGCATCCATTTCCTGTCAGTCGTTCATAACCAGCGTTCATTCCAAGCATGGTCTCTGCTCCACCAAGAAAGAGAGCACCATCGGGCCGTATTGCGCGGGACATTTTCTCAAGGACTTCGCCACGGGTCTTTGTGTCAAAATACAAAAGAACATTGCGTAGGAAAACAATATCGTAAGTTGTCATGATTGGCCAATCATGAGTCAGATTGAGTTGCCGGAACTCAATGAATTGGCGGCACGACTGAGTTATGCTCCAATTCCTTTGAAACGGCTGAAAATATTTCTTTAAAAGTTGTTGGGGAAGCCCCCGGACAATCTCAAGTTCGCTATATACCCCCTCACGGCCACGGTTCAACACAATATCTGAGATGTCAGTTGCAACTATCCGAATCTTCCATGATGCGAGGAGATTCCCAAAGTGCTCGTTTAATAATAGTGCGATGCTATACGGCTCTTGTCCCGTTGAGCACGCGGCAGACCAGATCGTGAGTTGTTTTGTCGCAGCTCGCTTCTTGGCAAACTCCGGGATAATACTTTTTAATGTCTCAAAAGGCGATTTGTCCCTGAAGAAACTTGTTTCGTGAGTCATCATGGCGTTCAAGACATCATTCTCAAGTGGGCTACCACTCGTGGTCTGGATGCGGTCAATCAATGTGTCCAGGCTTGGAAGTTTTCTTTGTCGAACAATAGGTAAGAGCCTTGCGACCACAAGGTATTGCTTACTTTCGTCAATAACGACGCCAGTTTTTTTCTTTAGCAGACTGCGGAGGTAAGAGAACTGAGGAGGACTTGCCTGCATGCTTAACTGCTCATCTCATCATTAAAAGTAGGAGGAAATAAAACAGCTTATTTTTGCTGTCGTAAAATTCGCATCGCAAGATCTGGACCAATGGCGTCGAGAGGAGTTATCGCATCTGCAAGTCCTGCTCGAACAATTTGACCGGGCATACCCCATACGACGCTACTTGATTCATCCTGTGCGATAATAGTGCCACCTGCATCGGCAATTAATTTACTTCCTTGTAGTCCATCACTCCCCATGCCGGTGAGGACAAGTGCTACAACATCTGTTGTAAATAATTTTGCTGCAGAACGAAAAAGCACGTCAGCCGAGGGGCGGCAGGAATTCTCAGGCGGACCGTCATTGAGTGCCAGGCAGATGTCCTTTCCGTGTTTCTGAAGCTCAAGGTGAATTCCACCGGGAGCCAAATAGATGTGTTGAGGAAGTAAGGCTTCACCATCCGTGGCTTCACTCACTCTTTGGTCGCACATTTTTGAGAGCCTGTTGGCTAGATGTCCCGTGAATTCCTTTGGCATGTGTTGTATGATCACTACCGGCGGGGCATGTGCGACTACGATGTGGGGTAGAATCTCTGCAAGAGCATTCGGGCCTCCCGTAGATACGGCAATTACAATAACGGATATCTTTTTTGACTTCTTTACTAAAGGCAGATTAGATCGCGACGGAGGAGCAACTGTTTTTTTTACTGAATTCTGCATGAACCGTTGCGGCCGATAGACAGCCTTAATTTTTGGAACCAAATCAGATTCAATTGTGTCCACAATACTTTTGCTATCTGTTCCAGTAGGCTTTGCAACGTAATCATTCGCACCAGCAACCAATGCCTCTAGAGTTGCTTTTGCTCCTCTTTCTGTCAGGCTCGAAAACATGACAACAGGTAGTTTTGCATATCTTTTTCGTAGATGACGCAGGGTCTCAAGCCCATCCATTACAGGCATTTCGATGTCAAGGAGAACGATGTCGACATGATCTTTTTCCAAAAAACTTAGTGCCTTTTCACCATTGGCAGCTGTTCCAATGACCTCGATACCAGGAATATCGCGAAATGTCTTGGAGAGTATTCCACGAATTGCAGCTGAGTCATCGACGAGTAGGAGCCGAATAGGAGCTTGAGTGGAATCATTCCGAGTGTGGTCGTTTTTAAGTAAGTCAGGAGGAGAAGAGAGAGTCGTTACAGATGTTTTCCTGGTCGTTGTATCCGTTTTCCTGAGGAGCCCAAGTTTCTTGAGATGCTTTGTTAGTTCAGTTGGTGTAAACGGCTTCGCAATAAAATCGTTCGCACCAAGGTTCATTGCTGCTCGTACACTTGCTTCACTTGAGTCAGTTGAAATCATGACAACAGGAAGTTTTTGGAATTGCTGGCTACGACGAATTCGGCCAAGCAATTCAAAGCCATCCATTTCTGGCATATGACGGTTGAGTGTGATGAGTGCAGGACGCGGCATATGAGAAAGCCTGTCGAGTGCCTCGATACCGTTCGATGCCTCTATGCACTGAAACTGTAGGCCACTCAGTACTTTCGTAAGAATGCTACGTACAGGTTTTGAGTCATCGACTATAAGTGCATGCACATTATTTTCCATGGTGTCTAAACCATTTCATGCTTGAGGTTGTTACCAAAAGCTTTCCATCTTAATGTATCTGTTTGATGTGGAATGTGCATCTGTATTCAGTGATTAGATTTGATGCAGCCAACTACACTTTAGCAGTATTGATTCTAGAGCCGGTATTCATCGACTAATCGTTGAAGGCCTTGTGCCATTCGGGAAAGTTCTTGGGCAGATAGTTGTGTGTTGTTTGCACCCTCAGCCGTATTCTGTGCAGCGCGAGCAACCTGCACGATATTTTGTGCAATCTCAGTAGATCCAATTGTAGCCTCTCCAATGTTTCTACTAATTTCACTTGTTGTTACCGATTGTTCTTCAACCGCAGTTGCTATTTTTGTCTGTAAAAGATCAATCTTTTCAATCACGGATGCAATCTCACCAATCGCTATTACGGCCCGCTCAGTATCTGTCTGCATAGCCTCAATTTTTGTTCCAATGTCTTCTGTAGCCTTAGCCGTTTCTCGAGCAAGCTCTTTGACTTCATTTGCAACAACAGCAAAACCTTTGCCCATATCTCCTGCTCGTGCAGCTTCAATCGTTGCATTAAGGGCCAGTAAGTTAGTCTGTTCGGCAATGGTGGTAATCACTTTTATGACTTGAACAATCTGGCTACTCGACCGTCCTAACTCATCCATGGTATTCGATGTTTTTTCTGCCATTTCAACGGACTGGCGGGCTACAGCAGCAGCGTCCTGTGCACTATGAGCTATCTCATCAATGCTGGAAACTAAATTCTCAACAGATGATGAGACAAGTTTGGTATTACCGCTGACTTGTTCAGCTGCGGCCGAAACAAGATTTGCTTGAGCAGTTGTTTCTTCTGCGGTTGCACTCATTTGCTGGCTTACCGTTGTTAGCTCTTCAGAAGATCCAGCCAACGCATGCGTGTTATCCATGATGCCACTGATTAATAAGGATTGACGACGAGCCTCCCGTGAGAAGCGGCGTGAAATACTTACAGACACAAAGAGAACACCAAGGGTGCTTAGAATAAATATTGTTGTAGAGAACCTAAACAAGTTTTTGATTGGTTGAAGAATCTCAGCGTTATCAATTTCTGAAATGATGGCCCATGTCACATTTTTATCACCTCCGCGGGAGTCACGGTGGATAGTTACGGGTTGCCAAGAGGAGAGGACGTCAGCACCACGATAATCCTTAATCAGTTCTGTTCCAGACTCACCTTCTACCAAAGCAGATTCAACAGCACGGGTGTCTACCCTAATTTTTGGATTGATTATCGTTGACTCAACACCAAGAGATTCTGGGAATCGAGATTGGCTTCTAAAAAGTCCATCAGCGGCAACAGCATACGTCTCACCGGTTTCTCCCATTCCTGTTGTCTCACTGATTATTGATGTAATTTGATCAATAGGGAGTTGGAAGATAACAACACCTTTTAGTTTGCGGCCGTCAAATATTGGTGCAGAAATAAAGCTTGCAGGTGCCTGATAGGAAGGCAAGTAATTATCAAAATCAGAGAAAGAAACGGTGTCGCGCAGTCCGCCAGTTATGGATTCCTGAAAAGCTCTTGCAAAATTCGTACCAGAGAAAGATCCAGATTTTAGTGAGGTTGCAAAGTCGATCTCTTTGAAAACAGAGTAGACAATTTCTCCAGAGTCAGCATCAATCAGAAAGAAATCATAAAGACCAAGTCGCTTGAGATAATTTCGCAATATTGGGTGATATAACGCGTGGGCTGCAGAATAAGACGATCCGTCATCAGCAGCGTTTAAAAGTTCTTTTGAGCCAAGCGGATTTTCATTTTTCCGGATGTAAAGATACTGCAGATACGCTGATACATCAGACATGTTTTCTACGAATGCAGTGGTAGGCGGTTGAGCTCCAGTTTGGTCGAGATATTCATTTGAGAATTCGCCGGTGTAATAGGTAGCAAGACTTTTTCGAGCGTCTTGAAACGAGGATTCATTTAGAGAGTCATCGCTTTTGAGTTGCTGGAAGCCACTGGTAAACGCTTCGAGTGCCTCGAGAGTCATTCGGTTCTCGGCCGTGATCTTAAGCTGCTCCTCTACTGTAGAGAAATAGCTGGTGACGGCTTTTGCTGTAATTTTATTCACGGTCTGAAGTTTACGTTCCGACTGGTCTTGGATTGCTTTGGCTGCAGAGGAATATGTTGCATAGCCCATGAAAGCTAATGGTGCGAGAGAGACTGCAAGGAGTGACCAGAGTAAGCGATTGCTGAAAAAACCAAAAAGCCTTGAACTCAAAGTCGCCGTGTCAGTTCGAGTGTTGTCACGGGTAGCGTGTAAATCAGATTTCGTCATGGTAGTGCCGTCAAATATGTAAGGAAGTTAGTTGTGTGTGTTTAGCCAACAGACAGTGATTCAGTTCGAATATCCAAGAGATTTTTAAGAATTTTTTCTGGTGACAAGAAGTGTATTAAGTGGTCAGTATCAGGAAGTACACCCGTGAGAGCACTCGAAGAGTTATTGGTGGGAGGGACCACCTGATGAGGGTCAAAAGCCTTTACGTCGAGGAGTTTGTCTACTAAAAAGCAGTACCATTCGTTACTGATATCAACTATGAGACTGATTTGCTTGATGCTGTGTGTGGCAGGGGGGTACTCTAGGAAAATCCGAAGATCGATAGCCGGGACAATTCGCCCTCTGAGGTTGAGTAGTCCAGAGATAGCGGGTGCTGCCAAAGGAACTTTGTTGATAACGCCTCTTTGCAGCACTTCAGTAACGTTATCGGACTCAATAGCAAAGCACGTATCCTCAATAAGAAACGTACAGCAGCGTTTTTGATCCGTTCTTTCCTCAGACGTGTTCATTACTATGGAATTCATGAGAGAGGGCTCTCCTCTGACCACTGACTTGCGGCAATAATATCCAGAACTTCAGTAGCGCTGTCTCCAACCAGAAGAGTACCCAAGAGACCACTCTTGGTTGCTGTCTTCTCAAGTGAGCCATGACCTGTTTCAACATCGATAATTCTGCGAACGGCAATCGCCTTATTTCCGAGTTCATGCGGCAGAATAACACCCACAACAGACGAGTCAGTAGGCTCTTTTTCTAGTTTCTCCGACGTGTGTAAGATCCGATCGGGATCAATGAGTTGCGTCAACTCACCATCCCGTTTTACAAAACAGGAGTTTCCGGCGGGGTCGATTTCAGACTGAAGGAAGTTTTCAAGACGTTGCACCTGGTTTAGGGGAACAGCAACACGGCGACCATAATGAGTTTCACACACGAGGTATCGCGCAGATTCCTTGACGAATTCACTAAGTTCCTCAGAGGTACTTTGAAGGTCGCCTCCACGACGAGTGTGAGCCGGAATATCAGCGGACATAGTAATTCCACGGAGATCAAGGATCAGGACCACGCTACCATCACCCATGACGGTCGCACCTGAATAAATGCCCATAGGTGCAAGTAGACTGCTGATCGCTTTGACAACAATAAACCAGAGTCCAGTCGTTTCAGTTGCATGGCTAGTGTGATCTTCAGCTGTTGTAACAGCATCTACAACGAGACCAAATTCATGATTGTCGACTTTCACAACAACGACAGTGCCGGTAGTGGGCCGCTCTTTCCATGTGCGAAGTCCAAGCCATCGATCAAGGTAGACGACTGGAATGAGTCGATCTCTCAGTCGTAAAACAGGAGAGCCTTCGAGACCTTCAATTACATGGCTCTTACCATATTCGCGAAGAGCCACAAGTTCCTGAATGTACGATTGAGGTATTGCAAGGCGTTCGTTACCACTTGAAACAATCAGAGCTGGAATAATTGCAAGAGTCAGTGGAATGCGCACACGAACAACAGTGCCGATACCACGCTGGCTGCTGATGTCGATCGTTCCACCGATAGATTCGATGTTTGTACGAACAACATCCATGCCAACGCCACGTCCAGATATATTCGTAACGGCATGAGCTGTTGAAAAGCCCGGTTCGAAAATAAACTGGAATATTCGTTCATCAGACATGTCGTGAGCAGCGTCATTTGTCACTAGACCGCTCTCAACAGCTTTTTTTCGAACCGCATCAACTGAAATGCCGGCACCATCATCTGATACCTCAATCGTGACCTGACCACTTTCCTGAAATGCACGCAGGGAGATTTGGCCAGAAGACGGCTTGTCTGCAGCCCTTCTTGTATGAACAGGCTCAATGCCATGGTCTATTGCGTTACGGATTAAATGAGTGAGAGGATCACGTGTTTTTTCGATGAGAGTACGATCAAGTTCTGTGTCGGCACCATCAACATGAAGACTTACTTCCTTGCCACAGGCTGTTGCAACATCACGAACAATTCGAGGAAATTTATTGAAGAGTTGTTCAATGGGAGCCATGCGTGTTTTCATGGCAACTTCTTGAAGTTCGCCTGTTACGGTGTGAATTCGATTGACGGCATCCAGTAACGCAGGTTCATCCGTGACTGTTGTTCGTAATTGGTTTCGGGCCAAGACAAGTTCACCCACGAGATCGACTATCGTATCGAGCAGTTGTACGTCTACCCGAATCGTGGCATCGAGCGTATTTGCCGGATGAGATTTTTTGTCACCGGATTCAGTCGCAGTCTTGCGTGTGGAATCAGGCTTTCGCGTCAAATCAGAATTATCATTTTGAGGCTGTTCATTAACGACTGATGATGTTGGGATTTGATCATGAGCCGGCATGGACTTCTGATTAATTCCTTGGTCAATTTGATGAATACTGTTCGTGTCTGAGGAAGCAGACGTTTGCTCTTGGATTAGAGAATCAGTGTCGGTCGAAACACAGGCTCCGTCGAGCCGTTGGCAGAGATCTGAAAAGCTGGTATCACCTTCTTTGCCAGTAGATTCAATGGATGATAAAAATGTTCGGATTGCGTCAACAAGTTCAAGAAGGAGAGATGCTAACGTTTTATTAAAACTAATTTTTCCATCACGAAGAAGACCAAGCAAATGCTCACCGTGGTGTGATAAGGTGCTTAGTTTTGTAAAACCAAAAAAACCGCATGTGCCCTTAATAGTGTGAACGGTACGAAAGATACTCGCTAAGCGATCTGAATCGTGTGGCTGCTTTTCGAGCGCAACAAGATCTTGGTCGAGTTGGTCTAAGCTTTCAGACGCTTCGACAAGAAATTCTGATATGAATTCTTCGTTATCGGCCATGAAGTGAAACTACAGATCTTCCAGTTTCTATCTCAATGAGACAGAGTATCCCAATGACGCTTTCAACCCTACCTCACGAGGACAAAAGGTCAACGTATTCAGCAAGCTTTTTGTAATCTGCCAAAAGCGGGCTAATCATTATTATCAGAACAATAGATAGTTCCGGTTATTTCAGCTGAGGGAGAAAGATGTTGATGAGTGGGGAAAACTCTAAGGCTTTCTAGAGAAGAATAAAAGAGAATCACTCTTAATCTAAAGTAATCGTGCTTTCCGCAGCAGTAATGTCAATGTGAGTGTGATAATAGCTGACACAACCCAGAACATTTTATATCCATGAACCCACGCTGTTTCTGGCATTATCTCAAAATTCATACCATAGACGCCGCAGAGAAAAGTAAGTGGCAGGAAGATGGTACTTACAACGGCGAGTCGATTCATTGTCATGTTGGTGCGATGAGTCATCACCGTGAGGGAGAAATTCATTGCACTTTCTAGAATTTCTCGATTTGCTGTTATGT
The DNA here is from genome assembly GCA_014238855.1 of Planctomycetota bacterium. Taxonomy (GTDB): domain Bacteria; phylum Planctomycetota; class Planctomycetia; order Pirellulales; family UBA1268; genus UBA1268. The sequence goes on along the minus strand of JABAAH010000042.1, from coordinate 10,140 downwards.
CAGCAAGAAGACGTTCGAGTGTGCTAATCATGTTACTGAGAAATTGAAGTGTTGCTTCACTCACAAGCGTTGTTTTTCTGGAGACTAACTCTTCCAGCACTCGTCGAGCTGGCAGCACTCGCTTTCTCAATGCCAGAAGTCTGCCAGAGACATTTGCGAGTCTAGTCAGTGTTTTTTCATCCGCAGATCTTCGCAGAGCGATGCGAGTTGAATCAACTTCTTCATCGAGACACCCCTGTACAGATAAAAACTGTTCTACTTGTTTATCCCAAAACTCATAGAGTAGAAAGCTTGGTGTCGCAGCGTGTTGCTCAAAGTCTCGAATGTAGTCACAGCGAACTGCACGAAGGACACCACAGGAACCATTTGAGAATGTAGCGAGAAAGCCCTCGCAAATAACAATATCGAGCACTTCGCTAACAATTTTATTTGAAGCGTCACAGGCACCTACGAGTCGTATATGTAAAGCATCATCTGTTCTGTGTAATGATGAGACGAGTTCATCACTCTCATCATTATATTCAGAGCTAAAAATTTTCTGGACAGGACTTTTGGCTGCCAGACATTCTGGTAACAACCGTTTAAGATCAGTATCAAGTTGATCTTGAAGTGTCGTGTCAATCCATACAAAGCGTCCGTCGGTAATTGCAGACGAAACTTCGTCAACAGTGATATCGCCATGCGATTTGTCACGAAAGTCGAGAAACTCAGCATGTATGGCGGAATGGGATGGCATGGCTGTGTGGGGTATTTCTGATGAACGAGCGGTAATTATAAAAGCACTCTTTACCCTAAGACGTAATCATATCAGGGATAGAAGTACCACGCTTAGGTTGCCCAGACCAAGTTCAATTTTTTATTTGATTAGACAGCAATAAAGTGTCTCGGTGTGAAGAATTGGTGTCCCATTACAGGCAGATAGAGCTCTATGATCCTCCAGCCAGGAATCAAACCCCGGCACTTAATGTTGTTCTCGAATTGGAATGTATAAATACAGGCGACAACTATTAAACGTATGGCCACTTCTCGAGTATCGAGTCAATCTCACGATACACCTCATCAGTCATCCAGATCTCAAACACTGCGAAACACAATTCCTCGTTTACATGACGAGAAATGGGCTGGGTATAATGTATTGATCCTATTGGTGAGCTTGATTGCCATTGGAATGCTTACAATCGGTGTCGTGGTGGAACTGACGCCTTCAGCAAGATCATTATTGGCTTATGCTGATCTCATTGTCTGCATCGTATTTCTAGCTGACTTTATTGTCAGTTTGATACGTGCCCCCAATCGGTGGCACTATTTTGTGACATGGGGATGGGTTGATCTTCTTTCATCGATACCGGTCTTTGACTCAATGCGCTGGGGTCGAGCGGCCCGCGTAGTTCGAGTGATACGAGTTATTCGCGGAATAAAGGCCACGCGTTTCCTTGCCTCACTTATTTTTAAGAATCGTGCAAAAAATGCAGTACTTGCTGGTAGCTTCATCGCCGTTGTCGTAATTTTTTCGTGTAGCTTTGCAATCTTGCAATTTGAGGGAGCCCGTGGAGGCAATATAACGACACCGGAAGATGCTATCTGGTGGTCAATCTGTACTGTAACCACAGTTGGTTATGGAGATCTCTATCCGACAAGCTGGGAAGGCCGGATGGTTGCCTTCGTCTTGATGGTCACGGGGGCGAGTTCTTTTGGTGCCTTGTCGGGCCTCATCGCAGGACACTTTCTGCAGCACGAAGATGATCATCAGGATGAATTGAGGGACCTTACGGCGGAAGTCGTATGTCTAAGAAAATTTCTAGAAGAGCACGGATTACCGAGCCCATCCTCGCAGACGAAAATCGTCGAAGATCAACATCAAGCGGCTTGACGTTTAATGAGTAGGGGGCCTTGCTGCACTGAGTCTCGCAGATTGCTTTCCAGATTGACTTTCATGAATACGCCCCAGAGCTGTATACAGATCTGGTTGGCGGGCGAGTCCCAGTAGAGAGTGTGCTGTGAGATAAGCAATTGATATTTCTAGGAGACAGTCATATGCACCCGTAATTTCAACAGCCATGATGGTAGCTGTGAGTGGAGTGCGGAAAAGTGCTCCGATACTTGCCGCCATGCCAGCGACGAGACAGACGGCGTGAAAGTCAGCATCGACTCCACCAACTATGGACGAATAACTTGTTGAAAAAATGTGTCCCGAGAGAACACCAAATAATAATGCAGGGACAATTAGTCCACCAGGTGCACCAGTTGCATAACTGATGGCACTAAGAGGAATGCGAGTAGCCAATATAAGAATCGCTGGAATGAGTGGTAAAGAATTACGAATTGCATCATCAAAAATTTGATGACCGATACCAAGTACTTCAGGCTTAATGAGAAGAATGACTCCGAGTAGGCATCCCCATATGCCTGTGACCAAAATTATTTTATTTGAGGAGTTATGAAATTTATGAAATCGTTTGGCAACAAAGAGTAGGAAGTTCTGAAATACCAAGCAAACGACACCAGTGCAAAGTCCAACAAGAGCAAATGTGGGTAGTTCATGCCATTCGCGAAAGCCACTGAGAGAAATTGGAAGTTCAAAAACTGGCCCATGAAAGAGACGACACACCCAATCGGCGATTGCACAGGCAAGTATGGTTTCAAAACAATTATGTGCATGAAATGGCTGCTTGAGAAGCTCGAATGAGAAAACAACTCCCGACAAGGGAGCATTGAAGGCAGCTGCTAAACCAGCTGCTGCACCGAGTTCAACAGCTCTTCTTCGATAGTACACCAGCCCAAGCCCAAACTGCCTCAGCACGATTGCCGACATTGCACCGATTTGAACACTCGGTCCTTCCCGGCCGAGTGGCATACCAGAAGATAGCGCACAAAAACCAGCTAAGAATTTTACCCAGAGAATTCTTAGAGCTCGTCGTGCCCCTACTGTTCGATGGGCCTGTATCACTGCCGCAATTCCACTGCCCTCTGCTTCGGGTGCAAAAAACCGGACGAGAAAAACTGCAATTGCCGCTAACATTCCGCAAGTTAAAACAACTCCAATTTGAGCGGGAATTCCATGAGATGTTGCGAGGACGGCAAGTCTTGTCCTCGCTGCCTCAGCAAGATTCATCACGGCATGAAAGCCGACAGCAGCAAGTCCGGCCGCAGCACCTATTACAACGGTACCGATTTGTTCTCGAAATGGAGGGACATCGTTATCAGATGGCGGATGATACGTTGCCATTGAGACACGCTGAGCAAAGATTTATGTGTAACTACGAAGAGCCTAAGGATACAAGAAGGAAGAGAATGATGTATACGAAACTCCAATATTCAGAATGGTTTTGCTGGATATACTCGGATTATGTACCAACGACTACTACTTATCTTAATCCCATTATCTTTTGTACTTCATGCGATTGATGCCGATCCACGAATTGTTTTCGTGGTATCACTTTCAGCGATCGTACCATTGGTTGAGGTCATGGGGATTGCGACTGAAAGGCTATCGAAGTGTCTCGGCTCTGTTATCGGTGGCTTGCTGAACTCCACGCTGAGTAATGCTCCAGAACTTATCATTGGCATAGTCGCACTGCGGAACGGTCTCGGGAGGATTGTAAAGGCTTCACTGACCGGATCTATAATGGTCAATTTACTCGTTGGTTTGGGCTGCGCTCTAGTTGTAGGAGGACTTAAGTACGGAGTTCATTCTTTCGACAGACGTCAGTTTCGATCGTCAGGTTTGATGCTTGTTATGTGTGGCTTTTGTTTTATTGTTCCCGCAGTTTTTCGTATTGGAACGTCTCAGGGTACTCGAGATCTTTCTCTTGAGCTATCAGCTATTCTGCTAATAATTTACGTTGGAAACGTCCTGATTACACTCCTAGAGAGTCGACATCATGTCGAAGATGTCACACCGATCGTGAATAATGGCAAAGAATCATACTCAGCACTACGAAGCCTTGCCGTTCTTGGTCTGAGTGGTGTAACGCTGGCGCTTGTAAGTGAAACAGCCACAGAGTCACTTATTCCGGCAACTCGTATTATGGGTTTCTCTGATACTTTCAGTGGGATCGTATTACTTGGTGGTGTTGGGGGAATCGGAGAAGTGCTCACTGCAGTTCGGTTTGCACGGCAGGGGAAACAAGAACTTGTTATGGCAGCAACAGTTGGATCCACAATACAGATGGTTCTTTTTGTAGCGCCCCTTTTAGTCTTCACGGGATTGGTTCTCGGTGAACAGATGGATCTGTCATTCTCAATGTTCGAAGTTGTGTCCATCGTATTGTCAATTAT
>JABAAH010000042.1:0-5762 GCA_014238855.1 Planctomycetota bacterium | reverse complement strand
AGATGGATCTGTCATTCTCAATGTTCGAAGTTGTGTCCATCGTATTGTCAATTATCATCGCAAGAGAGATAATCAACGCAGGTAAAGCGACATGGATGGAAGGCTTCGTACTCTTAGCAACCTATCTCATCCTTGCGATTAGTTTCTATCATCTTCCAGATGCAGTTATCGCACGTGATCGAAGTGCCGCAGAGGGCAGCGACATGCCTGCTTCAAAAGTTGATGTATTAAATTAATCAGAAAGCTAGTCTGAGGACAGTGTTAAGGCGTTTTCGATGAGACCTATATGAGAGTATGCCTGCGGATGATTGCCAAGAGTTCTTCGTAGGAGGGGGTCATACTGTTCTGGTAATAATCCCTCAGGACCAGCAAGTTCGATCATTGATTCAAATAAAGACTCTGCTTCATCACGACGGCCAGCTTTGCACAACGAATCAACTAGCCAACTGGCACAGATGAAAAAACCACCTTCCCTTCCAGGCAAGCCATCATCAGCGAGATATCGAAAGACGGTAGGTCCCATTCGAAGACGCTTATCTATGGCATCGATTGTCGCCATAAATCTTGGGTCAGTACAATCGACCAGCCCCATTAGTCCAATCATGAGAGATGCAGCATCGAGGTCATCTCCACCGTATGCTGCTGTGTAGGCATTAGCCTTTTCATTCCAGGCTTTCTCAAGGATGTCATCTGCAATAGTCTGACGAAGCTGCTCCCATGCAGGTTTCTTTCGGTCTAAGAATCGCTCAGAGATACGAATTCCACGGTCAACCGCGAGCCAGCACATCACTTTCGAGTGGACGTGATGTCGTCGCGGTTTACGAATCTCCCAGATGCCATGATCGGGCTCATGCCAACGAGCCTCGACTGCCCCAACCATTGCTTCAACAAGTCGCCAGTGTTCACTTGATACAGGCGCCTCAGCCAAAAGAAGCTGCCAAACGAGTTCTGCAATCGGGCCAAATACATCTAATTGGACTTGTCCTCGTGCAGCATTACCAACGCGAACTGGCCGTGAACCGGCGTATCCCGCGAGTTCAGCAATTTCTGCTTCTGCACCAACTTCGTGCCCTGTCACGGTATATAGAGGCATTAGGCGTTCAGGTGCTGCTGCACGGTCAACAACTGCAAGCATCCAATCGAGAAAAGCCATTGCTTCAGAAAAAGAACCAAGCTTTACCAAGGCAGCCGCTGACATGGCTCCATCTCGCAGCCAGCAATAGCGATAGTCCCAGTTCCGGATTCCACCAAGGTGTTCAGGAAGACTTGTTGTTGCAGCAGCAACTATTCCGCCTGTTGGACCATAGCAAAGTCCTTTTAGAACGAGTGCACTACGACGAACAAGTGGACCTTCGCGTTTCGGCAAGACCAGACGTTCTGCCCAAGATTCCCAATACAACTTGGTGCGTCGGTATCGCTCTTGAGGAGGCAGAGTTTGCTGTTCGCGTAATGATCCTGTGCCATAGCGGAGTTCGAGACGTAATGGTTCTCCTCGTAGTACTACTGTACCGACAGCATTTTGGTGAGAACCCTCCTCCTGAAGCTCCCATTCAACACCTGGTGCACGTAAGACGATAGGATCAATCGTATCATCGATTTCTAGTCCATCCTCACGAATGACTAAGCGGGTAGGAAGTCTTCCGAAGTCAAGTCGAGGCGCAAATGTGATGCGAACTTCCCCGCGTCCTTCTATCTGCCGGATCAGATCAGTTCTTCCTGCGCGTTGCGTAGGCTTGCCGGCAGAACAATCCAGGAAATCTGTTACGGTCAATCGAGGCCAGGTCGTTTTTAAAACAAGAGACGTTCCGTCATATTGCTGTTGAGAGTTGTCGTCTGGCTGAGATGGCTCGATTGTAAAGTGACCAGCTGCGGGGCCACCAAGCAGTTCAGAAAATAATGCGGGTCCATCAACGCGTGGAACGCACATCCAACTAATTTTAGCCCCGGGAGATACAAGTGCCATAACTCGTCCATCAGAAAGTAAAGCGTGTCGTTCGATTGGTACTGCATCCGCCCCAGCTAAAAATGCTTCTCTGGCACTTGCTAGTCGAGCTAGTCTTCTTGCAACTTCAGTTGGGTCACTGATATGAAATGTTGCAGAACTGTCTCCGTCACCAACCTTTACAGAAACATCTGGGCCGTGCAGTCTTACAAAAGCATCCTCATCGGTTATGTCATCACCGAAATAGACAACTGCAGTAGCACCTACTCGGTGACGAAGAGCATCGATACAGTCACCCTTAGAAGTATGTACAACTGCTAGTTCAATAACTTTTTTACCAGACTTAACACGCACATCTTTCCATGTGGCAGCTCCTGAGAGTAGTTCATCCAAGGCTTTTTCAGCTTTATCATTGGCCACGTTTCTGTAATGAAAGGCAATTGACGCCGGCTTGGTCTCAATGTGAAATCGCTCATCCTGGGTCGCAATGCGATGCATCTCATCGAGTACCCTTTGCCGTAATAAAACCTGTTCTTCGGTAAGAGTACGAACAAAATCCTGATCAAACTCACTGCCATGAGAGCCGACAAGCATTACTTGCCCATCCAAGGAACTCAAGCTAGCGAGGTCGGAAAGTGAGCGGCCTGAAATAACTGCACAATGAGTTCCTGACAAAGTGGCAAGAGCTCGAAGGGCTATGATTGATTCTCTTACCGGCTTTGCATCCTCGGGATTATCAACGATAGGAGAGAGCGTGCCATCATAATCAGTAGCAACTAACAAGAGAGGGACTCGTGCAATAGCCTCGAGGGCTTGGTCGAGTTCATCTTCAACAGTGTGCGTCACGGCTGCTTCGTTCTCGGTCAAGAGTGATCTCCAAATGATGTGAAAGCCCTGAATAATGAAATCAGGAGGTTGGGGGATTGTTGCCAATAGGTAATTGCATGGTGGCCGAGGACGGGCGTGGCTGCTCTGCGTCTAGTGCATGAGTGAAGTCAGACGCCCATGTGTAGACTGTTCGCTTTCGAACTCGTTGTCGTAGGCTCCGCATTCGGCGAGTCTGTTCCTGCCGAGGCATCGCAATAGCATTTTCGATTGTGGCAGCCATGCCATCAATGTCATGTGGATTAACTAAGACTGCCCGGTCAAGTTCAACTGCCGATCCTGTAAACTCTGATAATACGAGTACACCAGTTTCAGTTTTTCGGCTAGCCACATATTCTTTCGCAACGAGATTCATTCCATCACGAAAAGGGGTTACAAGCATTACATCAGCGGCTAAGTAATAAGCAACTAATTCCTCAATAGGAAGGCTTCTTCGAAGGTAGTGCACGGGTACAGCCCCTACAGTTCCAAATTCACCATTGATATGACCAACAAGTTTTTCAATCCTGTCTCGCACTTCAATGTACTCATCAACGCTTTCACGAGACGGAACGCTTATTTGGACTAAAACAAGGTCATCAACGGTATGGTTGCCTTTATGGAATATTTCGTTGACGGCACGTAATCGCTGGTCAATTCCTTTTGTATAGTCAAGTCGATCGACACCGAGCATGATAGTTCGGTTTTCACCGAGATCAGACCGTATGGCTTTTGCATGCTCAATGATCTTAGGGTCATTAGCGAGTGACTCTATCCGATCAAAGTCGATTGAAATCGGATATTCCTTAGTAAGCACCCGTCTTCCATCGACGTTGACTGCTTGGCCACTTCCGCGATGTGAAGTGTAACGATTTACGAGTCGAACAAAATTCTGCGCGCCATGGCGAGTTTGAAACCCAACAACGTCTGCACCCAGCATGCCTTCGAGAAGGCGTTTTCGCCAAGGCAACTGTGCAAAAAGCTCAACGGGTGGGAATGGAATGTGAAGAAAAAAGCCAATACGAACGTCAGGCCGTAATTCGCGAAGCATCCCAGGAACTAATTGAAGATGATAGTCCTGAATAAGCACATGACCATTTGGTGCTGCCTCGTTTGCAGCGTATTCAGCAAAGCGTTGATTAATTGATACATAAGGAGCCCACCAGCGGCGTTCATATTGAGGGGTTTGGCAGGCATCGTGATAAAGCGGCCAGAGAGTACTATTCGAAAAACCTTCGTAGTAATCTTGTACTTCTTTATCTGAGAGATGAATAGGAACATTATAAAGTCCATCATGTTCAAATGTGCTGCAGTCTGTTTCAGCACTGCCAGCCCACCCGATCCATACGCCTTTGTTTTTACGCAGAATAGGCATCAGTGCTGAAACGAGTCCGCCGGGACTCGTTTCCCATGGACTCTCTGGAGAAGCACGATGTACAGGCAGTCTGTTCGCGATGACAACCAGATCACCACGCCTGTGAGTCTCACGCATTCTAGAAGTTCCTGGAGAACACAAAAACAATCCTTACTGCCGAAAAGCTATCGGGGTAACCTGTAAAACAAGGCCAGTTCTGGCTAAGACCGCGTCGCTGTTATTCGGTAAAGTTACTGAACTTTCTACAGATTGACTGAATAGTGGAGGAGTATACACAAGTTTTCGTTCTTGTTGGCGTCTGTGGGGGACTTCCCTAGCCGAATACTCCTTAACGAGTCAAACTATTGTGTAATGGCGGCTGTAATAATTTAGTTGTTTTTAAGAAGAGGTGTGTAGGGCAATGCGGGGTAATGATTTTGTAGAACCGTTAGGCATGCGGGTTTTGATTCGGAAAGATGAAAGTCGGAATCAAACTCGAGGAGGTATCGTCCTGCCAGATCAGGCAGAAATCCCAACTATCACGGGCAGGGTTGTAGAAGTGAGCCTACAGATAGAACGTGACGCGGACTTTCCGATAGAAAAATATGACAAAGTCCTGTTCCATCCAAGGAATTCAATACCTGTAGATTTTGAACAAGACAATTTGCTTTATGTGGTTCCAATTGAGGATGTCGTTGCAGTGTTTCGTCGTGATGAGTCTGCAACGCCACAAAGAAGAAACAAGACCGACCCGAAAGAAGATGGCTAAATCATTTTGTAATGAAATGTGGCACGGTGTCTCAAGTGTTTTAGATGGTCGAGTTAATTTGAGAAAGCCACGTACGAATTTCTACGGTGTGCGGAAAACAGTCTCCACAAATTGACGCATGCGTGACCAGTAGAGAGTGCTTGTGGAGATTGAATTGTGGTTGGTTCCTGGAATTGTTTGCAGCGTTGTGATTCCCGGAGAGAATGTCTTCAACAATCGCGCTGTGTTTTTTGCTGGAACTACATCATCGTTAGAGGCAGCCAACACAAGCGTTGGGCATTTAATTTTTGGTGCAAATTGAAATGATAAGTACGGGTCTTTAATAAGTAGTTGAATTGGTAGGAACGGCACCACCTGTTTTGCAATATTTTGAATACTGTCAAACGGAGTAATGAGGACAAGTCCGGTCGGATTGACCTGAGCGGCTACTCCAATTGCGATGCTGCTTCCTAAACTACGACCTACAAGTAAAATTTCAGAATGACGATTGCTGACGTAATTGTAAACGGCCAATGCATCTTGTCGAAGGTCATGCTCTGTTGGCTTTCCGCTGCTGCCACCGTAGCCACGATAGTGCATCATGTATAAGGCGACATTAGAGAGTTCCAGAGAATAAGCAGGAAGAGACGAAGATACATCCTCCGCATTACCACCAAAGTATAGGACGCCTTGATTGCTTTTCAGGTTATGCACAGAAAGCTCAATAACAGCTTTTTGGGTGTCTATCTTTAGTATTTTCGCACTGTTGTTTTGTCGTTGACGAGGGAAATAAATAAAAGAACGTTGGGTGAAAAAAAAGAATAGACAAAGTCCGGTATATGCTGTGGCACAAA
>JABAAH010000041.1 GCA_014238855.1 Planctomycetota bacterium | reverse complement strand
AACACAACCACACGATTTCCTCAACGCCCACCACACACACCATGACTCACGACAACGCCTCGTTCTCAGCACGACTCACCGCAGCCATCCAGTCCAAAGGCACCCCCGCCTGCATCGGCCTCGACCCCAAAGCATCAGCCCTACCCCCTGCACTTCTTCAAAATATCTCTGCACAAGAAAACGCAGCACCACACCAACTTGCAGAAATCTACCTGCAGTTCTGTAAAGAAGTCATTGATGTTGTTGCTCCACTCGTCCCAATCGTTAAACCACAACTCGCCTACTTCGAAGCACTCGGTCCTCACGGCACAACCGCACTCGCAGAGGTCATTGCCTACGCCCATGAAAAAGAATTGCTCGTTCTCGCTGACGGCAAACGAGGCGATATCGGTTCAACAGCAGAAGCCTACGCTGCCGGCTGGCTTGCCGGACCATGGGCTGCTGATGCACTCACTGTAAACCCATACCTCGGCCTCGATTCAATCGAACCATTTATCAAACGAGCAACGACAAAGAATGCCGGCATTTTTGTACTTGTCAAAACGTCAAACCCTGGCGGAAAAGATTTCCAAGATCTTAAGGTAGACCAAAGCCATGTCTACGATCATGTCGCCAAAGGTGTAGAGGCCACGGCAATCCAAACAGCCGGTGACCAACAATACGGTGCAGTCGGTGCCGTTGTCGGCGCAACATGGCCCGAGCAACTCACGGCACTCCGAAATGCCATGCCCCACACCTGGATTCTCATCCCTGGCTTCGGCCATCAAGGCGGTACGGCCGCCGGGGTCGCCGGTGGCTTTGATGAACATGGCCTCGGTGCACTCGTAAACTCCGCCCGTGGCGTCATCTTCGCCCACAGTCGACCAGAAATGAATGACGGCCTCCAACCGAACCAATGGCAGACTGCTGTTGAACGCGCATGCAAGCAGATGATCGATCAACTTGCTGCAGAAACACCTGCCGGCAAACTATGCTAACCAGTTTTCGTGTGCGTTTTCGTCTCGTTCGCGTTTTTGTCTAGTTCGCGTTTTTGTTCAGGGGTTCATCAACAACAAAGTCACTCGGGAAATTCGCAGACTCATCTCCATCACGTTCTCGCAACCGCTTGTTGTTAAAGCCACCGCGTGGTGCATTCATCGGAATATCCATTCCGCCAAGATCAGCCATCATTTTGAAAAGACGCGTCTCCATGGCTTTCATTTCTTTCTTCATGGCAGGATCACGAATCAGGTTGTTCTGTTCATTCGGATCTGCCTGAATGTCATAGAACTCATCGGTGTCCCAAAGACCATAGTACGTCGTGTACTTGTACTTATCACTCCGTAGTGAAAAGACCGTCGGAGACTGTGGAAAATTTTTCTCCCAATAATATGCATACAGAAAATAGTCTCGCCACGGCACATCAAGCCCTTTCCCGAGATCAATAAAACTCTCTCCATCCATATGGGGTGGTTTCTCAACTCCCATTGCTTCCATGACCGTTGGAGCAATGTCAATATTGGCAACCATCTCTTCAATTACAGTACCACCCTTAAACAGGTCGGGGCACTGCATCAACATTGGCACCCGAATAGATGTCTCGTAGGCAACACGCTTGTCAATAAGACCATGCTCACCAAACATGAACCCGTTGTCACCCATATAGATAACGAGCGTCTCATCACGAATGCCCATTTTGTCGAGCTGCTCAAGCACTGTTCCGACACTGTCATCAACTGAACAGAGTGCTTCGCAGTACCGCTTGTAATACGCTTCAATGTCGAGCTCACTGTGATACGGAAAGTCGACACCATGCCAGCTATTTCGTTGATCAAGAAGCCATCGTGGAAGATTCCGATCATTGCCAACAACTTTGTCTTCACTGTCTGGTCGATCAAACTCTTTTTCACCAAAACGACCCTTATAACGATCTTCTGGCGTGAAGTTCGAATGCACTGCCTTGTGCGAAAGGTAGAGAAAGAATGGTTTATCGGCTTCAGTCTGTTGCTCAAGAAAATCAATTGCATAGTCCGTCAACAATGTCGTGATGTACCCATCTTGCGGCACTCGCTTTCCATTGACGTTGATTGTGTAGTTCGGGTTTGGTGGAAAATAGTTCCCCTGGCCTTTAAAGCTCACCCAGTAATCAAACCCAGGGCGCGGATCATCATGATGACCACCCATATGCCACTTGCCGATAAAGCCTGTCGCGTAGCCGGCTTTCTGTAAATACTGTGGAAAGAAAAGTGTTCCATCTGGCACCAGACGGTTATTGTCAATCACTCGGTGCCGAAAGGTATAAAGCCCCGTCAGAATTGACGCCCGACTCGGTGAGCACAACGACGTTGTGACAAATGCATTTTCAAAATGCACGCCGTTTGAAGCAAGTGAATCAAGGTGTGGTGTTTCAGCAAACTGATGCCCCATAAAACTCATGGCATCGTAGCGATGATCATCTGAAAGGATAAAAACTACGTTCCGAGGTTTTGACCCGGCTATTTTTTGCACCTGAACATCTGCAGGAACCGGCGACACGCTCACGGAACGTTCAAGCTCAGCACCAGTGACAACAACGCCCATCGCACTGCACGCCAAGGCGACCCAGCAAACCCAACACTTGATTGATACACCACGGCTGCACATACGAATTCCCTCTTCTGGAAATAAAAGACTTTGGAAATAAAAAGCCCTGAAAAATTATAGTATCGCACTCTGAAAAAATTCTACCAGCAACCGGTCTACTTTGCCTGGAAACCAACCGCTGGCTTCACGCCCGACGTGCTCATTGGCAACGCATAAACACCGTCAAAACATGTAATAAATAATGTTTTCCTGTCGTCACTACCAAACGTTGCGTTGATCGGTCGCGTGGGACACTCAATGGTCTCAAGAAGACGGCCTGCTGCATCCCACACCCATACGGCAGTTGCCCCTGCACAATACACGTTGCCTTCCTGGTCGATCGTCATGCCGTCAGCACCAGGCGCATCACCATCATCCATCACTGCAAAACGTTGCTGATCACCAAGCACTCCTGGCGATACAACAGGGAATTTCTCAATCGTCTTTGGCTTGTAGCTTGCAACGTAGAGTGTCTTTCCATCTGGACTCATTGTGATCCCATTCGGAGAGATGACTCCTGTTGTTGCCACACCCGTTGTGCCGTCAGGCTGAATATACACAACCTCATTTCTCCCAGTCACAGTGACATAGATAACGCCCTGACGATCAACGACGAGATCATTAGGCCGGGGAGGCTTTCCTTTTTTATCAGGATCGCCGAGTGAAAAGGTTTCCGCTGCACTGACTTCCCCTGGCTTTCTCCCCGAGAAGAGACGGACGACACCGTTGCCATTATCTGCCGCGTAGAGCTTTCCTAATTGGATGAAAAAACCAGAGTACCGTGCAGGTTCCATCGGTACATCCTGCCAGCTTTTCTTTGCCGGGTCATAACACCGAACAGCCTGCCCTTTGACATCGCTGACCACGAGCTCGCCTACATCATCCCAGGCTGGACCATCCGGAAGACTAAATGAATCACCAACCCGCACGAGAGACCCATCTGAATTAACTGGTGATGTCCCCGCAGGCTCTTCACCGAAAGCGAGCCCACCGAATACACACGCACATACAAGGAAAAAATATTGCGTGCCGGCTCTCAATGACAAAAGACCGTATGCCTGCGAATGGTTCTTATGAATCATCTTTTTCATTCCCTCGGGCTTGAACTCTGACACCAGCTTCGTTCACCAGAAATCAGTTCTCACTAACCAACGACTTACTGAGAACGTACCAAAATTTTCAGCTTGCTCATCGCATGCCTAGTCCTCCTACTGACTGACAACGATACCACGCACTGAAAAAGCGAATCATGAGGCGGCTGTCGTTCGCCATGAAGGCCGCATAAAGCATGAAAGCAGCTGACGAAATACAACTCATGGCGTCAACAAACGTCGCCAATGTGTACCCAGCGCATCTCCTGGCTCATAAAACATCAGCCAGTCCGCTGCAGGAAAAACCGCTGGAAGATATTGCGGATGATACACACAGGCCATCAAACACTTCCCCCACCTATACCACTGTTGCGGTAAATTGTTCCTAAGGGCCTGCTAGATTACAGTTTCCATACAAGCTTTGTATCATGCATGTCATAGCACCATAAGAAGTTCGATGTGGTGCCAAAACCAATGCTGACTCTTTCCAGTCTAAAAAATTTCGAGCGATATGATGGCACTTCTTAAGACACTCATGAGGGGCTGGATCACGTCATGCCCAACCGTCGTGTTGTTTTTTTTCATCACGGCGGTAGCAATACCGGCTGAACCAACACCACCACGGCCATGGACAACGACTTCTCTTGAAAAGAGTCTCAAAGCAATTGACGCAGAGCTTGAGTTGCTCGCCCACCCAAGGCTGTTGAGTGGTGTAGGGCCAATAGGATACCGTTCGGAGGCGCACGACACCGCCGGCCATCACGAGTGGGTCGAGGTCAGTTTTGACGATGAAAAAACAATCAATGAAATCATTCTTGTTCCATCGCTGTACAACACTTCAGACTCAACAGTCCAGTCCGATGGATTCCCAGAAGAATTTACGATCTGGGCAATCAATGACGCCAAGGGTACAAAAATACTTCTGGCGTCTTTCACGACAGAGGATCAGGTCCTCCCGCGAAAGAGTCCTCTTTCGGTACCATGCAAACAAGCTATTGCCACGGGCGTTCGGCTTGAAACCACATCGCTTTCTCAGCGAGCCTGGGACAACCGGTACGTGTTACAGTTTTCTGAACTGCTCGTATTCTGTGGCCAGGAAAACGTGGCCCTGAACTCCACTGTCTCATACTCATCTTCAGATAACTCGCCGGAAGGGGCACGAAGTCCACAATTCCTGGTGGACGGCGTCGTCCCTTACGTAATGGATGCAAACACGGGCATCCGAAGTACCGCCTTTTATACAAACGTACCAACTGATCCAACGAGTTATCTCGATAGTGACACGTGTCATATCGACATCAACCTTGGGCAGCCAACGCTTATAAATGGCGTGTATCTCCATGCTACGGATGTGAGTGACAACGTCCCCCAAGCACACCCAAACAAATTTGGCCTGCCTCGCCACCTCCGAATTCTTGGAGCGAATACAGTTGATTTCACAGACGCCCAACCACTTACTGAATACCGTCTTCAAACAGAATTCGATGCGGGGCCGATCCTTGGACTCCAATTTCCGCCGGTAGAATGCCAATTCATCCGAATGATTATTCTCGAACCAGATCAGGTGCTTGGTGACACTCTGGGTTGCATTGGGCTTGCAGAGATCGAATGCCTTAGTGAAGGGAAAAATATCGCGTTCTCAAGCGAAGTCACAACGAACCTGAAACCAGAACTAATTGGTCGCAGAGACCGCCTCCAGGCAATTACCGATGGCAATAATTACTACGGAGCGATACTGCCCACTCGCGTCTGGCTGCGACAACTTGCTCGTCGCCATGATCTCGAAACCCAACGCCCCATCATCCGGGCTGCACTCACGACGGCATATCAGGGGCAAAGAGCAACGCTGGAAAGCCTCTTTTGGCTCAGCTGCCTGCTTGCCGCCATCATTGTGGCAATTGTCTTTGCACACAGACTTTTAAAGCAACGAACCATATATAGAACCCGTGAACAGATTGCTGCCGACCTTCACGACGAACTCGGTGCAAACCTCCATGCAATATCTCTCTGCAGTGACCTTGCGAACACGAAAATTCATGACCCAGAGCAGCTCTCACCACTTTTCCAAAGAATCCGAGACCTCGCACACCGAAGTGGGACAGCGGCAAAGTCATGCGTGAATCTTCTCGAATCAGAGGGGCTCTACGAAGGTCTCGAGGCTGATATAAAACGCATTTCAGAGCGGTTACTTAACGACATAGACTACAACGTCCATATTACCGGAGAAGAAAACCTTACATCGCTCGATCCTAAAACCCAGATTGGTGTAGCACTTTTTTTCAAAGAATGCCTTGCGAATGTCATTCGTCATTCAGGAGCCACTCATGTGTCAACACACCTTGAGGCAAACCCTCGAACGATTGTGCTCACCGTGAGTGATAATGGCAGCGGGATTCAGACAAAGGATAATGATGTTGCGAAGACTTCACCTGCTTCACTTCTTCGTCGTGCTCGCCTTCTTCGTGGCGCAGTTGTCACAACCGACGTACCAGAAGGCGGGACGCGCGTTACACTGCGAACAAAAATAAAGCCCCATTGGTTTTAGGCGTGCCATTTGAAAGCCAGGAAGTTGAAAGCCAGAAAGTTGAAAGCCAGAAAGAAAATTTCATGAATGTTCATAAACATACTGATGTGATTCGCATCATGGTTGTTGAAGATAATACGGAGTATCGCTCTGTCATAGCACTGGCAATCGAAGACACCTCTGACATGAGTATGACCGGGGCCTTTGGCACAACTGAGATTGCTTTACGCACACTCAAAGACACGGCAGAATCAGAGCGGCCTGATGTTGTACTGCTCGACCTTCGTCTCCCCGGCATGAGCGGTCTTGACGCAATTCCACTTTTCCACGCAACAAGTCCAAGAACACGGATTATCGTGTTGTCACAGTCTGATGCACCTGAGGACATCATGCAGGCAATTTCTGCTGGCGTCTCTGGCTATCTTCTCAAAGGAGCCCGGCTCGCGGAGATCACCGAAAGCATACGTACCGTTTCTCAAGGCGGTGGTTCACTCGATAAAAATATTGCTCAGTTTATCCTGAGGAAAATGACGGCAAAAAAGTCTGACAACGTAAACGACTTAACAGAACGTGAGAATGAAATCTTGGTTCTACTCGGAAAGGGATGCGTGAAAAAGGAGATAGCAACGCAACTTGGCATTGGTTATTCAACCGTCGACACACACGTCTCACATATCTACAAAAAGCTTGGGGTTTCAAATGCACCGGCTGCAGTGAGCCAGGCATATCAAAAAGGCATTCTACCAAACACATAGTGTTTCACGTCACAATGCAACGGCCGATGAGGATTGATCGGGCATACACATGATTGACTCCTAGCAATCATTTTATGAGTATAAATACCTGCACTCATGCCCACCTCCATTGCTGTCAACGCAGCATTCCCTCGATCTTCCTCACGACGTCTTATGAAACAATTTTGCTGCCTCGCATTCGTTGCCCACTGGATTACTTTCGGCTGCCTCTTCTGCCTTCTGAACTTCTGCTTCCTTGAATCAATAACAGCATCTGCTGCAGAAAGAACCGACCAAACGTTACTTGATGTTTTTCCGCCATCAGTTGCAACGGTGAGCAAGGACACACAAGGGCGGACATCAATTTCTCTCGAATACACGCCGAGTACGAGCCTCTGGGCTAAAGGCCTTGATGAAAAACAGGTGTTTCATGCCCAGATTCAACACGAACAGGATGAGAACAATTCCTTTACGCTTCGTATTGGCAAGGGTGGACAGATTTATTCCCTGCGAGGACCATTCGGCGAAAGCGTGCCCCCATCTTGTACTGGCAAAGGGCCAAGCCGTTCACCATGGAACGATGAGGTCTGGCAATTCGTGACTGTATGCAGTCGATACAACGGGACAAAGGCTTTGAAACGTAGTGGCACAGTTCCAGAGAGTGCCCTCGAGGCATTGACTGCCCTTCCGTACAGGTCCACATTTTTTATTCACAATTCAGGGGCTTATATCCCTGACAGCCAGTCAATAAAAAACTTATATTGTCCGATGCTCGCTGCAAGTTCCACCGAAGATCAGCGAGCGTATCGTTCACTCACCTGGGGACTTGTGCCACAGGTGCGGACCATCCATCGCTCGCCAATCTTGTACTACAACCAGGTTCGAGATATCGGCAACGGCATCATTGAACTCACCTGGGTTGTCCATAACTTCAGCGCTCGCGAAGACATTGTTTTTGATTTTCTCAATGCACCCTGGGGCGGCACGCGGCACACGAGCCTCCCTCACCATGCCATAAGCCTGCCTGATAACACCCTCAAACCAAGAAGTTCATTTTTCACACCTGAAAAACCTGGGGGCACGGTGTCTCTACGAAAAACCGGGGGTTGGAAAATCGCAAGCGTGTCAGAAGACAATCATGCCTCGAGCCTTGCTCTCGTATTCGGCCGTGACAAACACCTCGAGGAGGAACAGGCCAAAGCAAAACGAGGTGAACCGTACTGTCAACGCGGCGGAGGTATGCTACGAGACTTTCTTGCCCATTACCCACAACTGTACGACAGCATCTGGAAAGATTGGGAGACCCGACCTGAAAACTCGTTTCGGAATTACGATGTGATTGAGATGATCCCCAACATGACGCTCCGCCCCGGCGAGAGCATCTGGTACCGCTCCTTCCTGGTCGTCAACCAACATGATGAAGCAAATAGCATCGCCCAATCACTCGTCGACGACATCGATTATGGTCTCGTTGAATTCTCTCTCTCTGACACGCCACGCGTGCCGGTGTATCTTGTAGACAACAAGGTTCTTGAAAACCCACCGGCAGGAACCGAACCGGCAACTTATCTTTTTGCTCGACCAGTACCAGGTTCACATCCGGTATTTCTGATGGAAGACACCGCGACGGGTCAGGAAATAATTTCAACCGACCTGTACCGATTTGTTCCATCGGAACCACTTACTCTTGGCATTCCTCAAGAACATCCCAACAGCGAGTACTACAACACTGCCCGCGGCTACTCTCTCGACAAAAACCATTGCCGCTGGAAACGACTCCTCGGGTTTGGCCTGACTGCAAAACCAAAAGAAAATAAGAGCCGGCTACTTTCAACAGTACTTCCGGAAAATATTTTCCCTGCACCTGACACGACCCATCTTGATCTTTGGTCAGCGGCCAGCAAATAAAACGAAGCCCTTTCGACTTATTCTAGAAAACGCACCCCGCGTACATCTAGGCCTCGTCCGCAGCCCGAAGCATATCGTCACATCGTGGTTTCCATGCGACAATTTCTGCTGCATCAAAGTAGATGCCAATCTCTCGGGTGGCTGACTCTGCTGAGTCTGACGCATGCACAAGATTCATCTGACGGCTTGCCGAGAAATCACCACGGATTGTCCCCGCGGCTGCTTTCAAACCGCTTGTCGCACCGAGCATCTCACGAACCACTCGCACAACATCGAGTCCTTCATAAATCGCAGCAACAACCGGCGATGCAGTTATGAAGGATTCAAGACTTGGGTAGAACGGTTTTTCGACATGCTCAGCATAATGCTGTTTCGCAAGATCAGGCGTGACTCGGAGCATTTTCAAAGCAACGAGTTGAAGCCCCTTATCCTCAAACCGGCTCATGATCTTGGTTAGAAGGCCCCGCTCAATACAGTCAGGCTTAAACATTACGAACGTCTGGTCCATACGTTGTACTCCAATGTGTTACTTCGAACCTTAAATACCACGGCAACGTTTCAAAACAGCTACTCATAATATTTTGTACCGTTCTCAAGGTAACTTCGCCAGCCCACCTTACTACCGCGGAATCCAACGCCCGTTGCGACCGTTTGGATGACGTTGATCCCACCTCATAATCCGTTTAGTGTCTTTTCAATCGACTTCTCTATCACTCCTTCCGATTGCTGAAGACATGCAGAATGGCTACCGACAACACACTGGACTGGCTTTTGTGGCACTGTTCTTCTTGAGTTCTCTGGCATTGAGTTCTCTGGCATTAAGTTCTCAGGCAGTCGCAGATGACTTGAGCACTTCAGATGTGTCTCCGGCCATTGTCGGGAGTTTCACCCGAGCAATCCAACCACTTCTGCTGAACCGTTGTGCCGCAGGGGCGTGCCATGGTGGTACGCAAGGCACGGAACCAAAACTTATCCGCGGGCCGGTCCATGGACACGTCAATCGTAAAACAACGCTCATGAATCTCGAGAGCGTTAGTTCATCCGTCATGCACAATGCAGAAGACACTCAAACCCTCGCGACAATTCTCAACCATCACAACACAAAAGAAAATAAACCTGCGAAGAACAAACCACTTCTCACAGCATACGAACAAGAATTATTTGTCACATGGATCGCTTCATTACCTCACAACACACTGCCAGAACCAGCGTCTGTGAAATCTATTCCTGATCTTCAAACACAGAGAGTTACACCTGCCAATTTTACACCGCCACAGCACCAGAGTTCGTTGACCAAACAACCGAATCGTCTCCAACGCCTTCTCCAGCAGGCAAAAAATCCTCCCCAACTTCCACTTCCCCCGGTTACACCGGGATTACAGCTTGAGAAATTAACCCCCGAAGAATTCCCTCTTCTTCAACTCCCATTCAAAGAGAAGAAGGGCACAGCAAAGCCCAATGAATAGATCTCTGAACAATTCAACCTGAATGATGTAAACCTGAATGACGTAGCATAGGGTGACTTAGGGCTGGGTGAGTTAAGACTGAGTGACTTAGAGTTGGATGACTCCCGACTTTACATCTTCCATAAACATTTGATTCCCTTGAAGCAAATCGGGATGCCTGATCATGTCATCAAGGGAGAGCCAGAAATATTCCTGAACTTCGATTGGATGAGGTACCGGGCAAAAAGGATCGAGCAGATCAGCCGTCCACCATGACAGTGCCGTCCCCCAATCTGTCACACTCTTCCAGACCTCCGCCTGAGGCACCACATCGATCGAAAGTTCTTCACGGCATTCGCGAATAACAGCCTCCTGCTCGCGTTCTCCCTGCTCGATATGTCCACCCGGAAAACAGACCATTCCACCTGCGCGGAGACTCTTTCCCCTCCGGATTGCAAGAAACAAATTTTCTCGCCGAATGATTGCAACAACCCCATAGCCCGAGGGTTTCGTAGCCACCTCCTTTTGGGACTCCAAACACATTAGGCTTATCTCCTCACAAATAACAAAATTCAGTTCCTACTCATCTCACCATCCAGACATTCTATACCCTGCTAAACTGTAAAGAGTGCCATTCAGCGGCTCTTCGTGCAAAACTCGACCTACTACTTTTGAACAGGAATCTCACTCAATGGACACAGAGCCGACACCGGGACCGGCAAAACGACCAACAACACCGAATACCATTCCCAAGCTGTTCGGAAAACCAATGGGTGGACCTGCTGTTGTTCTCCTCATACTCCTTGGCTTGGCATTCATCACAGTGCTTTTCCGGGAACAGGCCAATGCTGCATTCCAGATTAGCTATGACCAATTCATTCACGAGGTCGAAGCGAACAATGTGACCAATGTTGAAATAACTGGAAGCACTGTTCGAGGAACATTCAAAAGTGCCCCACCGAAAGACCGCATTGAAGCACCCGAGGAAACCCGACTGTTCACAGTCGAAGTCTCTCAATATCTCGTAGGCGATGGGTTGGATACCCTTCTCCTGAAGCATAACGTGCGCACCACGGTAAAACAGCCAACCGACGGAACTGGAGTGCTCCTTGGTATTTATTTTCTTATCCCTCTTTTACTCATGGGCGCCTTTTATATTTCCATGCGACGAGCTCGTGACCCACTCGGTGGCTCTGGCTTCCTCGGGAATTTTACAAAGTCACCTGCAAAACGATTTAATGCAGAAGACAAGCAGACAACGTTCGCTGATGTTGCGGGACTCGAAGGTGTCAAAGAAGACCTCAAAGAGATTGTTGAATTCCTCAAGGATCCGAAAAAATTCCAACGACTTGGTGGGCGAGTTCCAAAGGGCGTTCTTTTAATGGGACCTCCCGGCACTGGAAAGACACTTCTCGCCAGAGCCGTTGCAGGTGAAGCTTCCGTTCCATTCTTCTCGATTTCGGGAAGTGAATTTATTCAAATGTTTGTTGGTGTTGGTGCATCACGAGTGCGTGATCTCTTCAAAACAGCAAAAGAAGCTTCGCCAGCAATTCTTTTCATCGATGAAATCGACGCCGTCGGACGCATCCGAGGTGCCGGACTCGGTGGTGGGCATGATGAACGGGAACAAACGCTCAATCAAATCCTCAGTGAAATGGATGGCTTTAGCCCAACGGAATCAGTCATTATTCTTGCAGCGACAAACAGGCCGGACGTTCTTGACCCAGCGCTGCTTCGCCCAGGACGCTTTGATCGCCACGTCACGGTTGATCGTCCCAACTTAAAAGCACGGGTCGCGTTGTTTGAGGTGCATACAAAAGGTGTTCCACTTGCAGATGATGTCGACATGCAAAGACTAGCAGAAGGCACTGTTGGGCTGACTGGTGCTGACATCCGAAATCTTGTGAATGAAGCAGCCCTCTGGGCAACCCGACAAGATAAAGAAAAAGTTGATGCATCTGACTTTGACCACGCTCGTGACAAAATACTCATGGGACCAAAACGTGAAGAGGTTTTAGCTGGCCATGAGAAAAAAATGACTGCCTACCATGAAGCCGGGCATGCCCTCGCCTCGTGGCTTCTGCCAGGCGTGGACAAACTTCATAAGGTGACGATCATTCCACGCGGGCGGGCTTTAGGTGTGACACAACTGGTCCCTGAAGAAGACCGTATGAATATCGGCGAGTCTGACCTGCACAATCGTCTTGCTTTTATTCTGGCAGGTCGATCAGCAGAGAAGCTCGTTTTTGGTGAATACTCGGCGGGGGCTGAAAATGACTTGATGCAGGCAACACGCCTTGCCCGCAAGATGGTGTCGAACTGGGGCATGAGCGAGCGGATTGGGCCACTTGCCTGCCAGACATCCAACGAACACCCCTTTCTCGGCCGTGATGTGTACGAGCAACGGGACTTCAGTGAACACACCGCCCAGGTCGTTGATGAAGAAGTGGGCCGCATCCTCTCTGCCGCTGCGGAGCGAGCTGACGTATTGCTCGAAGAAAATCGTCAAAAACTTGACACGCTCTCAGAGGAACTCATTGCTCGAGAAATGCTTGACGACAGTGAAGTTGAATCTGTGATCGGTCCGTCTGCACCAAGAAGATCGACTCTGCAACCCGATGCGACCTGATGTATGCCTCCCCTAGCATCACGTTCCCAACACATACACATTTCTAAAAAACATGTTTTGTGAAGCATTGATCAAAATCGAATACACCCTATGTCACAGAGAACACCAGAACAAAACAAAAACATGAAGGAATTAAACATGCTTTCGCACGCCGTGTATTTCACCATGAAGGACAAAGGTTCTATCGATTCACTCATCAAATCTTGCCGGACGCATCTGACAGACCATCCAGGGGCTATTTCATTCGCTGTTGGTCGGTGCGCAAGCGAATATGATCGGCAGGTGAATGACAGGGCGTTTGATGTAGCCCTCGAAATCATCTTTGAATCACATGCTGCCCACGACACGTACCAGACATCGGACCGCCATCAACAATTTATTGGCGACAACGCCGAGAAGTGGGCTCAGGTGCGAGTTTTCGATGTGACTCTGGATGCTCTCGAAAAAGTGTAAGAACTCGCGAGAAAAAATTAGACAACTCGTGCACGTGACAACGCTATTTGACCACCAAAACAGACATCGACATCACTGTCTGGCCGTCGAGGTCGATCCTGATATTTCCCGCGATACATCCAGCCATCGTTCTCTTGAACAAAGTGCATAGGCAGCGGCGACGGATCGATGTCGCAGCACACAATAGCTGGTGGCTCGTCAGCTTGTGAATGTTCCAGGTGAGGAAAATTAATGTTGAAGAACTCACCATCTTTCAGCGGTTCAAAATCATCAACTGCAGCAAAAACGGCTTCTGCCCAACTCGCTGCAACGTCCCAATCAATTGGCTGCCCTCGCCGATGATACTGCGACAGGGCCATGGCTGGCCAACCGTGAAGGGCAGCCTCGCGTGCAGCGGCAACAGTTCCCGAATGGTGAATATCAACACCAAGATTTCCTCCAGCATTAATGCCCGAAAGAACCCAATCCGGCTGGCCAAGATCAAGAGTTGCAAAAGCCATCCTCACACAGTCTGCAGGAGTCCCATTGACTCGATAGCGATTTTCTTCGACCTGCTCAATCACGAGTGGTCGATCAACGGTGACACGGTGACCACACCCGGAATGAGGTTCGACTGGCGCGACCGTTATGACACTGGAACGCCACCGGGAAGCAGCTCTTTCAAGAGCACGGATTCCATCCGCATCAAACCCATCGTCGTTTGTGAGAAGCAACATTCTGCGAAACCTCATGGTTCTTGAAGAAGGTTTTGAATAATCGTCCACATCCCATCGGCAGCAGTCGCAGCAGTTCGGCACACATCCTCACCATCCACCGGCTCTCGTTCACTCAGGCTCGATGAATCTGCAAGATTTGTCACAACCGAAGCCGCCACAACGCTCATCCCAAAACTTTTTGCAACAACAACCTCTGGCACTGTCGACATACCAACAACATCGGCACCAAATATCTTCAGCATTCGATATTCTGCTCGTGTTTCATAACTCGGACCAAGGCAATAGGCATACACACCACACCTACAAAGATAGCCAGCCGACTGCGCAACTCGCACTGATTGCCTTGACAAGTATTTGTCATACAACTGAATCTCATGTGTTCTGAAGTGCTCCGCAGGCAAGATATTTCGAACCAAATCGATGTGATCTTGAAGAATGACAATCTCACCGACAGTGAGGTCTGAAGCAAGCCCTCCAGATGCATTTGTGAGCAGAATTCTTTCAACTCCGAGTGCCGCAAAAAGCTCTATGCCTCGCAGTAACATCGCAGCTGGCTGTCCCTCATACGCGTGAACCCTTCCCTGCAACATGACGACGGTACGATTCTCAACGGAACCCAAGACAAGTCGGCCGGCATGCCCTACTGCGGTTGCTAATGGAAGCCAACCAAGTTCAGAAAAGTCGACTGATTGTTTCTCTTCAAGACGATCAACAAGACCGCCCATGCCTGTACCGAGCACGACCCCGAGGCATGGCTTTGGTATACCCCGACCAGAACCCATTTCTTTTTCTTTGAGATTGTCCCTGAGAACCCGACGTGCAATGTCTTTGGCGGCCGATGAGGGAATCGGCGGCTCCGCACCGGCTTGCTGCTCTGAAATCTGCATCCGTTCAAAAATTCTTGCCATAGTTCTTTCTCAGCCCACTTCACACCGACGTTACCACAAAATTGCCTGTCATACTGCTACCCTTTGCGACCTTTTCACGAAACACGTATCCTCGCCACAAGAAGGTTTGCCGAATCCTCTTGTGGGGACCGCCAGCCTCCAGAACATTTCGACATTCCCAGCAGATAAAGGACGCTCCATGCCTACGCGTGCTGAACAGTTCGCCGGTCTTTCCGTCGCCATCGTGACACCCTTGCGTGATGGAGAAGTTGATGTTGAAAAACTGCATGAACAAATTACATTTCAAGTTGAGGCAGGAACCACGGCCATCTGCCCCGTTGGAACCACCGGAGAATCACCGACGCTCTCTCACAAAGAACATGAGCAGGTCATCAGCGAAAGCATCCGGGCTGCCCAAGGGAAAACCTTGGTGATGCCAGGAACTGGGAGTAACTCTACGGCTGAAGCCATTCGGCTCACGCAATATGCCGAGAAAGCAGGTGCGGATGCAGCACTCGTGGTTGGGCCGTACTATAATCGTCCCACCCAGCAAGGCTTGTACGAGCACTTCAAAGCAATCGCCGAGGCTGTTTCCATTCCTATCTGTGTTTACAACATACCTGCTCGTACAGGCCGCAACATTGAACCGGAAACAATACTTCGCCTTGCTGAACTTCAGGGCATTGCAATGGTCAAAGAAGCGACCGGATCAATGGACCAGGCCTCACAGATACTTTCAGGCACAGACCTCACCGTGCTTTCTGGTGATGACAGCATGACACTCCCATTACTTTCTGTGGGGGGACGAGGTGTTGTTTCAGTTGTTGGGAACATTATTCCAAATGACATGAAAGATCTCCTCGATGCATTTGAACGTGGAGATCTCAACGAGGCACAGAAACTTCATCGAAAACTCTTTGTTCTTGGGCGTAATTTACTCGGTTTGGCAAGTAATCCAATCCCAATAAAAGCCGCAATGAAAATGCTTGGACGCGACACGGGTGATGTCCGCCTGCCGTTGGTCCCACTCGAAGCAGAACCAATGGCTCGGCTTCATAAAGTCCTTGCTGACTACGGACTTCCGGTCAACTGATAACGCTTCTTGATGCCCCTTCAAGCAGTTCATAGCAGGCACGAAAATTGCTTGTGAAGACGATTTGCGGGCACTTTCCTTACAAGCTTGTTTGGATTTTAACTGGCAGTCTGCCGATAACAGGACGAAACTCAACTGGAACTGTCTTGGCTGAACAAAAGTAGCTCGGGCTGCGTAGAACACAACAGTTTCCCAGTACCAAACACGGAGGTTAGTACCATGGACCCTCATTTCAACGAATATCTTGCCGCTGTCGCAGGCATGAAAGAGTGTTACGGAGAACGTCCTAACACTATTCCTGCGGAATCCAACTCAAATTCATGCGTCTCCACGGAAACAGCAGATTGTAGTTAAGAATATTTGGGCAAGCCGCTCGCGAGATGGGTTTTTACATCCGAATACTCAAAACGGCTGGCAGCAACTCAATATTTCAAGAATGCGCACATCATCGTTCTATGGGCTGAAGCCTGACACGCATGGGCTCTACAGATGTCATTCAATCAGATTTCATTCAATCACGACCTAGAAATTGGTCGCCTAGACAGGCGTAGAAGACTCGTCAACCTCACGAACAACAGCTCCATTGTTATCAAAAGCGATAACACGTATTTCATGCTGGTCAGAAATTCCTGCTGCTTCTGCAGCTGAAACAAGCGAGTCTGCATCAACCGATGACTCACATGCCGCGACGACAGCTGGTCCCCAGCTGCTCTGGGCAAAACCCTTCACGCCCTGAAGATCGAGCCATTCAAAAAGCTGTGCCGTTTCTCCAGCATAAGGAAGCCGTGACGATGCACGCTCAAACGGTTTCCCGGCAAGCTTCCCATATGCTGTGAGCGCTGAAGCAAAATCGATAAATCGTGCTGAGAGAACCGCTGGTAGAATTTCCATAACCGCGAGCCTCGTGAGTTCAGCGGTGAGTTCAAACGGAACTAGCTTCAGTCCTGCAAATGCAGTCCGTTCTGCATCACCGTGAAGACCTTCCGCTTCCCGCCGCACAAACAATACACCTCTCCACGACTCTGGCATGGGAATTTGTGAAACAAGTGGTGCAGTCACCTCTCCCTGCAGTTTTCCTGATTCCAGAACAATTCCCCCCGCACCAAACCCATACACACCAACACTTGATCGCAATCCTCTTCCGGCGGCCTGGGCAAGCGCTGCGGCATCTTCAGCCGACATTTCCTGCTTTGATTCACCCGAGCCATCGACGTACAGTCGTTGCATGCCAGCAGCGACAGCGAGCGCAAGCTGAGTACCGGTACCAAGGCCAATATGCTGCCGAGGGATATCAAGCACTTCAATCAAGCACGCTGAGTGCTCATCCAATCCCCACGCAGTTGCACACTGTCTTGCAACACCGATTGCCCGCTCACCAACGTGGCTCACGGCAGAAAACGTTTCTGCTCTTTTCATCCGCACTTTGATTCCACAGCCAGAAACCATGGCTCCTAATCCACCGAAGGAACGGCCGTAGGGTTGCCCAAATGCCAGCATGCCAAAGTGCAATCGACCAGGTGTCACAACCTCAACCTCACTGCCTGAAGCAAGTCGTGGAGAATCAGAAGGCTTTGTTTGACGAATCATGGTTCCAAATAGAATCTTCCATGCCACCTCGAGCAAGCAGGGACTCTTTTTTCCTGAAAAGTCTCAACCTTGCGAGCATTTCAAGGAATTTCACAATGCCTTCGTAAACATGATGAAATCTTGTGATTGACAGCATCATCAATACAAAGACACAGTCAAGACAAAGAATGATAACCAAAGGCAAAGAAACTCCATGTATGCGTTGGGGTATGCTTTGCCCACTTCTTCGTGTTCGCCTGCCTACTCACTTCAATGCAATTGTTCGTGCCAATGGCCGCAGAATCTGTTCAACAACACAGTTTTCGATAACGTCCTCAGCTAATTGAGCAAGCCGCTCGACCGTATGAACATAGGTCTCGCCACTCTCAAGGCTTCCATACTGCCGTGCTGTGACATACACGCTGAGCTGCTCCTCTGCAAACTCGCCCGTTCGAACCTGAAAGGCATTTGTGCGTGTCTCTGTACTGACTCGTATCTGCGTGCGGCATTCTTCATCAACAGCAATAGTGAGCGATGGCTCGTAATTAATGAGCCTACTCCCTGGGATATCACCCACACCTTCAAGGCCTGGCCCAGGGCCGAGCGCTTCTGCCAGAAGCGCATTATGATTGCCGCGAAAAGCAAAGTCGAACCCAAACAAGACATCTATTGCTTCACAATCAAGCGGGCTCATCGACAAAAGCGCTGGAGCTAGATCAAGTAAAAAGCGATGTTGATCAAGTGCGTCCTCGATTGATGCTGGATTCACATGCCCAGAGCAGAACCGACGGGGCTCAACAGCAACCCAACGATACCGCCCCTGATCCTTGTCTTCTTCCAGTACGAAGTCTCGCTTGTCACGAGCATGAAACTTCCGCATCGTCGGAAATTTTTTCCGAACACATTCGAAAAAGTGCAACACTGTTTCGCGATGCCCCGGCAGCTCCATCTCCGTGGCCAAGTTGACATTCACGTACATGTCGTCGGCCATCGAACCATAGAGAGTCATCAGCAGCTTCTCCTAAAAAGTCCCGATCAGCGTATGTAAAAACTCGATCACACAGTTCTGTCCGAGTATAAGCACCTCGACATTACGGTGTCAAAAACTAGACTGTTGAATTCGCCCTACAGCCGTTCATCGGATTGTCAGTCATCAGATTGCCCGTTCATCAGATTGTCAGTCATCAGATTGTGACCCGGCAATAAGCGCAATAAACTCTTTATTACTTTTGAACTTGGCTAACTGCTTTGTTAACTGTTCCATAGCATCAACATGGTGCATCGACGAAAGCGTTCGACGCAGCATGTTTACCGAATGCAATGTGTCTGGGTCCAGCAGCTTTTCCTCACGACGAGTACCGGACTGAGAAATATCGATTGCTGGCCAAACCCGTCTATCTGAAAGCTTTCGGTCAAGCACCAGCTCCATGTTACCGGTGCCTTTAAATTCTTGAAAAATCAATTCATCCATTCGGCTCCCAGTATCAATAAGCGCCGTAGCAACGATTGTCAAAGAGCCACCCTCTTCAAAAACACGGGCAGTTGCAAAAAGTTTTTTTGGAATATCAAGAGCTTTGATATCAACACCGCCAGACATTGTGCGGCCAGTATTACCAACCCATTTATTAAAAGCTCGGGCCATTCGTGTAATCGAGTCCATCAGAAGAAACACATCCTTGCCCGCTTCTGCCATCCGCTTACAGCGTTCGATAACAAGTTGTGAGAGACGGACATGACTTTCTACATCACAGTCGAGACTGCTGGCAACAACTTCACCTTTGACAGACCGACGCATATCTGTCACCTCCTCAGGCCTTTCATCCACAAGCAACATGACTAATGTAATATCTGGGTGGTTCTCTGAAATAGCCTGAGACACCTGCTGCAACAGAACCGTTTTTCCTGTTCGCGGGGGTGCAACTATTAATGCCCGCTGACCCTTACCGAGCGGCGTAAGCATATCCATGATGCGTGTTGTCAACGGCTGCTGGCCTGTTTCAAGTCGCAACCATGACTCTGGATTGATGGGCGTGAGTTGATCAAACGTTTTGAACTCCGCATATTTCTCTGGGGACATTCCCTCAATTTCTTCGATTTCTCGCACGCGTGGGCCCTGCTGCCGACGTCCCTGCTGAACCTTCGCCGTTATAGTGTTACCTTCACGCAGCCGGAAGCGATCGATCATTGTGGCCGGAACAAAAGGGTCTGTTCGCTCGCGTGAATAGTTATTGTCAGGACTCCGCAGAAATCCATAGCCATTGGGATGAAGCTCGAGCACTCCTTCACCGGGTTCAAGTGGAACAGGCTCACCGTTCTCCGAAACCTCTGGTTCCAGCTCAGGTGGCCTCATGCCCTCACCTTCCATATCAACGGCACCCGCTCCAGCAGCTACTCGGCCACCACCGCCCGGGCGATACCTGCGGCGACGGCCACCATGACCACCCTGACCACCCTGACCACCCTGCTGTGGGCCACCTTGACCACCTCCGCCATAGCCTGAACGACCACCTGATCGAGAACGTCTACGCTTTGCCATATCTTCTTTTCTTCTCCGAAAATCACATTTCTGGCCATTCTGACCGAAACGGGGGTGTACTATTTTTAAACGTACCCAATGAAGGGCTTCTTTCTCTACGAGGCCAACAGCCTCGTCCTGAAACCACCTATCACCTCAAGTTGCCGATTCACCTGCCTGAAGAATTCCTGGAAAACCTGTCAGGCAGAAAACACTTTTATGTGATGAATCGAGTAGCTCGTTGTGCGGTGGAAAACGTTTCTTCTCCGCCCCGTACCAAATAGGGCGATATTGAGAGGGAAACAACTATCCCTGGACAAAAAACCATGAGGCCGAACGCACCGAGATGGGTAAATCAACAGTTTGCTGACCAATGGTGGACCAGTGTTTTCTTCTCACGAAGACGCACTTTCCAACCCACCCAGTTGCATCCGCCACATATGACGGATTCGACCGAGGCTCTGTGTATCTCATTCAGATTCCTGAAACAAAGTCTGGTTCAAGTATCAAAAT
This sequence comes from Planctomycetota bacterium, assembly GCA_014238855.1. Lineage (GTDB taxonomy): Bacteria > Planctomycetota > Planctomycetia > Pirellulales > UBA1268 > UBA1268. Next base: position 3,905 of record JABAAH010000041.1, on the reverse strand, counting down.
GATATCCCTAGGCAAGGTGCGCCTTAGGAAGCCCCGCTCGCACTGCCGTAATACATAAGCATCGCGACAGCACAAAGTATCCACGGGAGAGCAGTGCCCGTCAAGTAGCTCCATCAATAGCCGGGAACTTGGGAATTAGGCTGCCTGGGTCACTTGGCAAGGCCTTTTTGACTGTTCCTTCTCGGCAGTCCAGACTTTTCAGAAAATCTTCTCTGATTTCTCTGACCGGTTTTGACCGATACAACCCTCAGAGGTCGCCATAAGTGGCCAAAGAACGTTTCTGCAGAGGTCCCAACGATGTTCGGAATGAGCCAGCAATTTACGTCAAAAACAGCTTTAAAGTCCTATGGATGTGGCATTATGAAACGCCCTTCCTTCACTCTAAGAGTTTTGATTTTCTGCTTTTTTTGCTGTGTGGCGGCCTGTGTGACTCCCGCCCAAGGTCAAGAACCGAAGCCTCTTGCTCTTCATCGATCTATGTCGGCCGCGAAAACTGCTGCAGCGCAACAGCAGCGGCCCGTATGCGCGATTTTTACCGCTGAATGGAGTCCAGCCTCGACTCAGTTGCGCAAACATGTGCTCACTGATCCTGATGCTATGTCTTTACTTTCTACATGTTTCGAGTGCGTCTTAATTGACGTGGATGCAAATCCAGATGTCACCAATGAATTTGGTATTCAGCACGTTCCGAGTGGTTGCATTCTTAATGCTCACGGCGACGTTATCTCACGATTTGAATGCCCAAGTTCCACTGCACTCTTTATTGCAGCAGTTGCTCGACAGCTCCCACACACAACAACTGAGTCAAAAACTCCTTTTCAGTCACCAGACATTGAGCGTGCCGTCGCAGTTCGATCCGAAACACCCGGAATTTCTGCTGACTTTTCTACTGCTGGTACTCTTCTTGCTGATGGTGCAGCCACCGGACCTACTACCGTATCGAGATCTGAAAATGATATCGCTGCCAAAGTTCGTGGACTGTCAACTTTTGCAATGACCGAACCTTCTTTTTCCAAGGAAGTCAGTGAGCCGATTGCACCACAGCTACCATTGCAGGAAATACCATCACAGGAAAAAATCTCGGTTACACATTTCCCGACAGCTGTAGCAGCTGCTACCACCCAATCAACAAACGGTACCCCCGCACCACAGCCTTCAACGTTTCAAGAAAAACAGGCTGGTACAAGTCCCACCTCGGCCCCTTGGCAAGTCGCTCCACAAGCTCCGGTAGCTCCAATCGCTGCCACAGTTGCCGTACCAGCTATCAGTAACTCCGGCGCCGCACCGTGGCAGCCAGAAGTCGGCTATCTGCACCCTGAGACAGGTACTCCAACAGATACAGACTACCTCGCTTCTTCGAGCAGCAGCGCACCGCGGGCTGTCCCAATTGAAAACCATGATGGCTCTTATCCAGAGTTTATCGAACCCGAAGCGCCACGCAGTGAACCGACTATGGCAACTCAATCACCTTGGCTCCCAGCGGCAGCTGGTGCAACGGTCGCCTCAGCAACTCAGGCTCCTGGTAGCAGCATGGGCATTGCTCCAGATCAATCGATTCCATCTCAGAAGGCAATCCCATCCCAGCAAGCCGTTGCTGCTTCTGCAGCCACTGCCTCGCCGTCTTCGGACGAGCCGTCGCAGAAGACAATCAATCCGTTCATCGCTGCGATCCAGAAGCCATTCAGTGCCTTTTCATCGACTGAACCCGAGCCTGAAGCAACACCACGGATCACACGAAAGCCTGTTCAGGCTTCATACGCGAGTCAGCGAGCGCCGGCAAAAACCTCCGAAAAAATCGAGCCTCAGCAGACAATGCCACTCGGACTCGAAGGCTACTGCCCAGTTGCCCTGTTGGAATCTGGTAATTGGGTTGAAGGCCAGGGGAGATGGGGCGCGCGTCATCGCGGTCGCACATATCTATTCAGTGGTCTTGAACAGCAGCAGACATTTCTCGCTGACCCAGATCGATATGCCCCTGCACTTTCTGGTGACGACCCAGTTGCTGCTTTTGATGCCAGAACAACAATTGCCGGGCAACGTCGATATGGAGTGACGTATCAACAACGGATCTACCTCTTTGAAAGCCCCGAGACCCGCGCGAAATTCGCGACAAACCCACAGCGGTATACAAGTCGGGTCATACTTGCTGAACAGCCAACACGAGGCGCTGACACGATCCTTCGGTAGCACTACCGTGCCGTTACACAACACGTATGAGAATCAAGCCAACCTAACTTGGACGCGCCCAGCCACGGCAACGACTCACGGCATCTCGCCAATGATCAAGTTGTAGGTGTCGTTCTTTTTCATCAGTCTGAGGATAAAATGTTTTCTCTATCCCCCGCGCATCTGAAATTGAAGCGGTGCTCTCATAAAAACCGGTAGCCAGTCCTGCGAGTAAACCAGCTCCGAGTGCTGTCGTCTCGAGAACAGCAGGTCGATCAATCGGGACTCCAATCGCATCGGCCTGAGTCTGCATCAGAAGATCATTCACGCAGGCACCTCCATCGACACGCAATCGTGGTAGTCGATGACCACTTGAGGCCTCCAGGCATCCCAGAACCTCAGCAACCGATAAAGCAATTGCGTCCAGTGCAGCGCGGGCGATATGCGATCTTTCAGTCGACCGCGTGAGACCAACGATCAGACCACGAGCAAAAGGGTCCCAGTGAGGAGTACCGAGCCCAGCAAGAGCCGGCACAATCACGACACCGCCAGAGTCTGGAACACTTCTGGCGAGCGGCTCAATGTCACTGGACCTTTCAATAATTCCAAGACCATCGCGTAACCACCCGACAAGTGCCCCCGCCACAAAAACAGAACCCTCAAGACAATACGACTGCGAAGCAGAATCAGATTCACGCGTGCACGCCGGCGTCGCCAGCAACCCCTCGGCGTCGAGCACAGGTGTGGTACCGGTTGACTCCAGAAGAAATGCTCCCGTTCCATATGTTGTCTTGGCATCACCAGCCTGATCACAGCCGTGAGCAAATGCTGATGACTGCTGATCACCAGCGCATCCAGCAATAGGAATTGGTGCTCCGAGCCAGCCTTCATCTATTTCACCGAATATGCCCGATGAAGGCCGAACCTTCGGCAACATCGCTCGTGGGACATTGAATATTTTTAACAGTTCGTCTGACCAGTCACCGGAAATGATGTCAAAGAGTAGCGTGCGACTTGCATTAGTCACATCAGTTGCATGCACACGGCCGCCGGTGAGCCTCCATATCAGAAAACTATCGACCGTTCCAAAAAGCACCTCACCAGTTTCACATCGTTCTCTTAAACCCGAATGCGTTTCGAATAGATACATGATCTTGGTGGCTGAAAAGTATGGATCAATAAGCAAACCGGTACGTCGCCGGACCTCGTCCTCCAGCCCATCCTGTTTCAATCGCTCACATATCGGTGCAGAAACCCGACTCTGCCACACAATTGCTGGCGCCACTGGCTTCCCGGTCGCTCGATCCCACAAAACTGTTGTTTCTCGCTGATTTGTGATGCCTATGGCAGCAACTTCATCAGCGCGTACGCCAGCTTCCGACAGACATCGGCTTGCGCAGCCGAGCTGAGTCTTCCAGAGATCTTCTGGGTCATGCTCCACGATTGCCTGATCGACGCTTCCACCATCGGCTTCAGTTTCCATCGTGCGGACATGCTGCGGAAACGATTCCTGCTGCGTGGCAAGCGGCTGTCCGGTGTTATCAAAGAGTATGGCTCGACTCGACGTCGTTCCCTGATCAAGTGCCAAGACACACCGCTTCTTCGACGTCGTCATACTTTTATTCCTCATGGTCTGCCAAAAGACATTCTGTCGAGAGCCCCACTGCTACCGCCCACCACACGCAGCTTACTGTGTGACAATCTCTTTCCCGTATAAATCTTGCAAATACTTCACCTCT
>JABAAH010000040.1 GCA_014238855.1 Planctomycetota bacterium | reverse complement strand
CATTTTATGTAATATAAATGACTTATTGTCTATGATATAATTTGACAATTATATTAGTTATAATGGTAATAGTGCTGTGTCATACAGGTTATTGATTTTGTGAATTTGGACCCGGCAACGATTCGAGAAAAAGGCGTCATTGCCCTGCAACTTCACCAAGGCAAGCCGATGTGGACAGAGTTTAAGAACATCCGAATAAAAAACTGAAGGTGTTGGTGAGAGTTAGCGCTAAACCCATGCCTGGAATGACTCCATGACTTTGGAAAAGAAGCCCGTCGATGTCCTTAGATACATCGACGGGCTTCTTCATTGAGATTGGACGAGGTTGTATGCCTGTTTCTAATTAGACGAGGTCGTATGCCTGTTCCTGATGCTCTGTCAGATCAAGCCCCATCTGTTCTGTTTCAAGAGATACCCGCATGCCAACAAGTTTGTTGACAATAATGAAGGCAAGTGTTGAAACCACGCCACTCCAGACGATTGTGACAAGGACACTCTTTGTTTGAGCCCAGACCTGATCCAACATGTCAAGTTCCATTCCGGAACCACCAAGGGCTTTGGCTGCGAACACGCCGGTTAAAATTGCGCCAATTATGCCGCCAACGCCATGCACACCAAAAACATCGAGGCTATCGTCGTAGCCGAATTTGTGTTTCACGCTGGTAGCAAAGTAATAGCAGACCAATGATGAAATGGCGCCCAGTGCGATAGCCCCAAGTGGGCCCGCGGTGCCACTGGCAGGGGTGATAGCTACTAGGCCGGCAACTGCACCAGTTGCGATGCCAAGTGCCGACGCTTTCCCGTGAGCCCATACCTCGATGAGCATCCAGACGGTTGCTGCTGTTGCCGCAGCAATATGCGTGACTAAGAGTGCCATCGCTGCAGTTCCGTCAGCAGCTAATTCACTGCCCGCATTGAATCCAAACCATCCTACCCACAGCATACCGGCTCCCATGACAGTAAAGGGCAGATTGTGAGGACGCATGGGCTCTCGTGGAAACCCCTTACGAGGTCCAAGAAGAAGGCAAGTAACAAGACCGGCAATACCCGCATTGACATGAACTACTGTGCCTCCAGCAAAGTCAAGAACACCCCAATCATGAAATAAAGCACCGTCGCCAGACCAGGCCATATGGCAAATCGGTAAGTATGAGAAGGTAAACCATAGAATGCTAAAGAGTATCATGCCGGAGAATTTCATCCGCTCCGCAAATGCTCCTACAATAAGGGCTGGTGTAATGATGGCAAATGTCATTTGGAATGCTGCAAATAACGATTCTGGAATCGTGCCACTTACGCTATCCACCGTAATGCCTTTGAGCAATATTTGGTCAAAGCCACCGATGTATTTCTGTAGGGCACCGCCATTTGTAAACGCCAGGCTGTATCCATAGACAACCCAAAGAAGTGTCATCACGCCAGCAAGTGCAAAACATTGTACAAGTACCGACAGAACATTTTTGGATCGAACAAGACCACCATAAAAAAGTGCGAGTCCGGGTAGTGTCATGAAAAGAACAAGAGCAGTCGCTACGATCATCCATGCGGTGTCGGCCTTATTGAGAGCAATCGCAGCATTTTCCGAGGCAAATAATTGACTTGATTGTGAGAGGCACATGATGCCAGTGAAAAGTCCTATCCGCGATATCGTAGCCATTAATGTGTGCATCGTTTTCCCATGAAGACGTCGAGGTTATAGAGGTTTTCCGTCAGATTCATATTTACGCCTATTTTATTGAGCCAAATCGTACCATGCAGGCACATTTTCGTCATTGGGGTGCCTGATGTTTAGGGCGAGAGGGTTGGCTAGGCACGCACTTTTTTACAATACGACGAAAATACGCCGTGACGTACCTGTTTCAAGCCGACGTCCGATATGACTCAGGCATGACGTCCGATATGACTCAGGCATATAGAAGGCCTCCCAATGCTCGCCTTAGGTTCTTGAGGTATGTCTCTGCACGCTTGACGGAAGGAATGGTGTGCTCAAACAATGTCATGGGTATCGTTCAGACTTGCCAGGTTTCGAAGGCGCTAAGAAACGAGTCATGGTGAAACGACCCAAAGTGAAACGACCCAAAGTGGAACGACCCAAAGTGGAACGAGCCATGGTGCAACGTGTTATGATGCAACTCGCCAAACTTACCCATCTGATTTCATGTGCACGTCCATTTGGGGGAAGGCAATCTCGATATTTTCTTCAGCAAAGCGTTCAGCTATTGCATTATGCAGTTCGTTGACGGTAGCAAAACGATTGTCGAGCGTTGCGAGATAAAAGCGGACAGCAAAGTTGAGTGTCGAATCTCCGAACTCATCGAAGGTCACTATTGGGCCCGGCTCTTTTAGGATGTGTGGTGTATTGCGACAGATTTCTCTGAGGATTTCACCCACACGTCTTGTGTCTGTTCCATATGCTACACCGACTCGTACGAGTGAACGGTTCACGGAATCTGAGAGGGTCCAATTAATGACACGGCCCGTAATGAGATCTTTATTTGGAATAACATATTCCTGGCGGTCGTACGTTGTGACCGTTGTAGCTCGCATTCGAATCCGAGATACAACGCCCGTAACTGTATCAATCGTGACGACATCTCCAACTCGGATTGGCTGTTCGAAGAGGACGATTAATCCACACACAAAGTTTGCAACAACCTCTTGGAGCCCAAAACCAAGTCCGACACTAAGGCCGGCAGCGAGCCATTGCACGCTGCTCCAGCGAAGCCCTAATGTTCCGGCAACAACAATCACTCCACAAAATGCAAAGACGTAACTAATAAGTGTGTTTAGGGCATATCGTGCCGCATTATCCAGGGGAAGTCGTTGAAGGATGAGTGCCTCGAGGAGTCCGGGTGTATTACGGACAAGCACAAAAGTAATAAGTAACGTCGGTAATGCTACAAGAACGTTACTGAGTGAAACGGTACTCAGAATTTTTCCATCAGGTGCCAGTTCCTGCCAAACAACGATTGATTCAAGAAATGAAAGAGCAGGTAATACGGAGCTCCAGATCAAGAGGAGTCCGCAGAAGAGCACAATAAGAACAGACGCATTGATAAGACGATGTGTCTGCTCATCGATAGCAGAAAGTTTCATCTGGTTTACATCAAGCAGATCGGTTGTAGCGCCTGAGGCCTCCGCCTGGTTTTTTATTGCGACCTTTTCCTTGAGCTGCCGCAATGCAATTCGTCTTTTTGATACAAGGAGCCATCGTTCGGCGATACCTTGTAGTACTGCCGTAGCAACAACGAGCCAGATCGTTTGATACAGCGAAATTGTTAATTGCCCAGCTGCATACGCGTAGCCAGACAGGCTTAGGCCTGCAAGAAAAATTGGAATTACAATAATGAACGGCCGCCATATCCACTCAAGCTTTGCAATAAGGCTATCTGGCTGAGTTGTTTGCAGCCCTGCGACGACTCCAGATTTTCGGTCAAGAAGCCTCCAGAGAGTCCCTGCGATGAAAAGCATTAAGATTGCGAAAACAATGCGAGCTAATGCAGAGATTTCTCGATGCACATATCGCTCAAGTAAAAGAAATGTTGCGAGGAATACAAGTGTCAGGCCAATCCAGCCAATGCGTCGCACAGCTTGCCCAAGGGGTTTGATGACAAGTACAGGCCACCCAAAGTGAGCAGTTGCTACGCCATGCGGCCGAATGAGTTGTCGAAGTATTTCTAGTGGCAAGAAAACAAGCCCTGCCACCCATAGTCCATTTGCAATAGAAGCCTCAGTCGTTTCTGGTTCGGCATATCGTCCAAGGAACCAGGAAACAGCGGAAAGTGCGAGCCATACTGGAAGAGCAGCACAGATAGTGAAACAGACGGCCTGTACCGTTGGCCATAAACGCATCGCGTTTGAGCCGTTGATGGAACTGCTGATGGCAGTGATTCGTCGTATGAAGACCCGGTAGCAAAGCGCCATCGCTACCGTAGCAATTAAAAAAGATAATGCGAGAAAGGGTCTTGCCGTGACATTGTTCCAGAAGGATTTCGCTATTGTTCCAACAGGCTGTGATTCGAATCGCTTCGTGACTGTATAAAGCCGACTGATGTCTGAAAACTGAACGGGCTTGTCGCTACGAACCCAAAGAAGGTTCGTGTCTATGAGGTTCTGGTATTGATCAATAATATGAGATACCTGATTGAGGCTTACGCCGAAAGGTATAAGGATATCGACAAGACAGCGATCGATATCAAGGCTCATGGTGCTGAGAATTTTTTTCCTTGCCTTGAGAGCCTCAACCTTTTCTTGATCGGTGGTCAACGACAGCTGCTGCTCAGCCTTATCGAGTTCAGTGTCGATGTCGCCAAGAATATCTTGCGCATTGTCAACCGCTGAGCCCTGCGAATATGACTGATTGAGTAAAGCTCGTTCACGATTGAGCATGACATGCTTCCTGCGTAGCAGATAGCCCGCTGTGCGACTGAGACCAGAACCCGTGGCACGATCAGAGTCGACAAGCGACGTTGTCTCCTGCATGTCCTCGCGTAGACTCTTCGTTTTTTCTTTAAGGGCGAGCAGTTGAGTGCTCCAGGACTCTGCGTTTGCAACCGTCAGAGGCCATTGGTCAAGCAGTTGAAAAAAATGGTCAAAGTCGTAGGAGTCAGTAAACTCTTTTTCTTGTGCACCAGCACGATAGGTAGCAATTTCGTATTTGATTTCATCGGTATGTTGTCGTGTGCCCCATGTTGTGACTTCGGTAATCGCTTTTGAGATTGCCGCTGCGCGTTTATCCAGAGTTGTTTTCTCAAGTGGCAAGACAGAGGCCTCAGCATCATATGTGGCAATTTTTTGCCGGGCCAATTCGAGAAATGTTTCCAGCTTGGCTCGCTTGGCAACAGTGGCTTGTTTGAGTGCTGCAGTAAGCACTGGATTTTCACCTTCTGTCTCTGCTGGGGTAGAAAGCGTGGCCAGTTTCTCTTCTGTTTGAGAAATTTGTGTTGGCAAAGCTTTTGTTTCTGTACGACGTTCGTTCAGTTGCTGCTGGATTTTGTTTGCTTCTGTGGTTGTTGATAAGAGTTGTTTATTGAGGGTTCGCAGAAGTTCTTCAATTTCAACGATATCACTGTTAGCCGTGACTCCGTTGAGCGGTATATCAATCTTCTTATCTTCAAGACGTTCAGCTTCTCTTTTTCTTTGCTCAGAGGTCTTGGCTGCCTGAGCAAGTGTCTTTGTAAGCTGTTTATCTTGTGCTTGGCATTCGATGTCTTTCAGCGTGTTGGTAAGCACTTCTTGGCAGCGAGTTCGTAATTCCTCTGGGAAAGAATTATCTGTACGGACAGCTTCAATGGCATCGCGAACCCTGTCAGCATTACTCGTTGAAGAGATTGGCGTTTTTTTTGCAACGTCTGGGGTTGGAGGTGGGGTCTGTTTGTCTGTGCGGTTCTCCTGTTGCGGTGGTGCAGGGGCTTGTGTGCTGTCTGGCTCTCGGGGCTTTGTGTCAGCTGCCGAGGAGGTTGTAAGAGACGTACACAACCACGTAGAAAGCGTGAGGGCGAATAGGGCGGTGCACAATCGAGGCAAACGATATTGTTGACACAATTGATAAAAGTGTTGCGGTAGCCAAGTGCGCATCTGAGGAAGCCTCTTGATAGCGGTTTTTATGGGTGACAGGTTATGATGAATATGTATTAAGGCAGTGTTACCCGTAAAAAAGCAAGAAACTTTGAAAAATAGTTGAACATTTGCCAACTGGGCTGTAGGGTTCGTGGTAAGGGTGAGCCCATTTAGGGACGCTTTAGTACGATATATTAGTGTTGTACGCCGATTTTGGTGTACAGAACGAATCCAAGGAATGGGGTATACGTGTCCGTCGATAATTCATTTGAGTCTCAGGTTGAACAGGATCAGGTAGCGGTACAAGACGGTCTTCAGCTTATTGAATTCGCACCCCAGCAACGACCCTTAATCGAGGAAGTGCTTGAGGGCTTAACGGCGAAAGAAAAGTCCCTTCCTGCAAAATTGCACTACGATCAACGCGGAAGTATGTTGTTCGAACAGATTTGCGATGTCGACGAATATTATATCACTCGAACGGAACTCGCTTTGATGCGGGAGATTTCCGGGGCGATTGGTGACACGCTTGGTAACGGATGCATGCTTATTGAGCCAGGCAGCGGTGCAAGTCTCAAAACAGATCTTTTATTGTCGGCGATGCCAAATCCGGCAGCATATGTCCCGGTAGACATCAGTCGAGATTTCCTTCTGGAATCCGCCACCGCCATCGCTGAAAGGCATGATATTGAAGTTTTGCCAGTCTGGGCAGACTTCACAAAGGGGCACCCTATACCATCTTGTGAAGCCGTCGTTCGGAATCGGGCAATCTACTTTCCTGGTTCAACAGTAGGCAATTTCAGTCGTTCCGACGCCTCACAACTTCTTCAAAATTTTGCATCGATGATACGTGATGAATCTGATGATGAGCAGATTCATTCTGAAGGCGCTGTTGTTGTTGGCTTTGACTGTAAAAAAGATACGTCCCGCATGGAGGCTGCCTACAACGATGCCGAGGGAGTCACTGCCGAATTTAATTACAATGTTATTGACCGTCTTGCCCAAGAACTTCGCGTGTCACTTGATCGTGAGAAATTTACATTTCGTGCTGATTGGGTGGAAGATGAGGGTGCGATTGTGAGTCGCCTGTGGGTGGACGAAAGTCACACAGTAGAAATGGCTGGCGAAGCAGTACGGTTCGAAGCTGGTGAAGCCATTCGTATGGAAGAATCACACAAGTACACTCCTGATGAATTTAAGACGCTTGCACAGCAAAGTGGTCTTGGGATGGAGCGAATCTGGACAGATGATGCTGCAGATTTTGCTGTTGCATACTTGCGACCGCTTTCTGTCTGACACGCTAATAACGGAAAACACGAACCGTGTTGCGAGGAGGTGTTCGAAGAACATGGATGTTCCCGCGATTGAACTTGTTGCCCTCACGAAGCGGTTTCGAAACGCAAAAAAACCTGCAGTAAACTCAGTCAACCTTTCTGTATCACAGGGCGAGGTGCTCGCCATTGTCGGAGGCTCAGGAAGTGGGAAGACAACTACACTAAAGATGATCAATCGGCTGATCGAACCGACCTCAGGGGCTGTGAGGGTCATGGGTGAAGAGGTTACGAATCGTGACCCAGTCATTCTTAGACGCTCTATTGGCTATGCTTTTCAGGGGGTAGGATTGTTTCCCCATATGACAGTAGGGCAAAATGTTGGTGTAACCCTCCGATTGTTAGGACAAGGTAAAGAGTATGTATCGGAAAGAGTCGATGAATTGCTCGCGATGGTCGAATTGCCTGCTGATGAGTATCGGGATCGTTTGCCGGCAGAGCTCTCCGGTGGTCAGCAACAACGGGTAGGGTTCGCACGAGCACTCGCGTCACAGCCACGCGCAATTCTCATGGATGAGCCGTTTGGTGCGCTCGATCCGATCACACGTGATGGACTTCAGCAGGAGTTTCGCTCGCTGCAGAAAAAGTTACAGCTGAGTGTTGTTCTTGTTACGCATGACATGTCTGAAGCTATTCTTCTCTCAGATAGGGTGGCCGTTATGCATGAGGGAGAGGTTGCACAGGTTGGTAGCCCTCAAGAATTGTTAACAAATCCCGTGAATGACTACGTCGCTCAATTGATTGATACACCTCGTCGTCATAGTGATTTTATTGAGTCGTTGATGCGATCAGCACCAAGTGAAGGCACACAATGACACCCAAGCTGCAGATTCTCCTCGAACAGTTACCTGACCTGTTAGGTGGTCATCTTACTCTGGCTGTACCAGCAATTTTTATAGGTGTGCTGATCAGTGTGCCACTAGGAATACTCTGCGTAAAGTCAGCGACAATACGCGGACCGGTGATGTCGCTCGTGTCACTTGTTCAAACGATACCGAGTATTGCCTTACTTGCAATTATGGTGGCACTGCTAGGTGGAACAATAGGCTATTGGCCGGCCTTCATAGCCCTGCTCGTTTACAGCATTTTGCCAATTATTCGAAATACAATTGTTGGTTTGGAGTCAGTCGATCCGGCAATGCGTGAGGCTGCAAAAGCCGTTGGCATGAGGCCTCTTCAGCAACTCCTCTGGGTCGAATTACCACTGGCGTTGCCAGTGATTCTCGCAGGTATTCGTACTGCCACTGTGTGGGTTGTGGGCATCGCCACGCTCTCAACACCAGTTGGTGCGCCTAGTTTGGGAAATTATATCTTTAGTGGTCTTCAATTACGTGATTGGCAAAGGGTTATTTTCGGGTGTATTGCCACAATGACCCTCTCTCTCGTACTGGATCAACTCATAGCTGTCATCGAAAAAAGTATTCAGTCACGCCGTAGAGTATCTCTGGTGTTAGCAACCTGTGTGCTCGCCGGGCTCGTCGGGATTGGCCTCGCTCCCAGCCTTGTTGCACCAGATTCCGCAGGGTTTGCAAACTTGCTCGGGATGAGAGAAGGTGTCACAGAATCTGATGAACTCGTTGAATCGCCTATGACACTAGACGGACAAGTCATACGTATCGGCGCGAAGGGATTCACGGAACAGTTTATTCTTGTAGAGGTGCTCCGTGAAAGAATTCAAAAAGCTGGTGGTACGCCCGAGGTTCTTACAAATATGGGTTCCACTATCGTTTTTGATGCGCTCGCTAAAGATTCTATCGATATCTATATAGATTATACGGGTACGCTTTGGAGCACTGTGTTAAAGGAGCCAGATCCTATAAATAGAATTTCGATGCGAGCCGCCGTTGCCGGAAGACTCTTCAATGAATTTGGCATTGTGCTTGTCGGGTCACTTGGATTTGAAAATACGTATGCACTCGTTACGAAACGAAAGACTGTAGCTCGGTATGGTCTCACTCAGATTGGTGATATTACCCCGGTAGCAAAGGATTTACGTATTGGTGGAGATCCTGAGTTCTTCGGACGACCAGAATGGCAGCGAGTGAGACAGCTTTATTCATTAGGTGAAATTACTGAGGTTGGTATGGATTCGACGTTCATGTACCAGGCGGTAGCCGATGGGCAGGTCGATGTTGCCGCAGGTTTCTCAACAGATGGGAGGATTGATGCTTTCGACCTTGCCGTACTGAACGATCCCAAGCAGGCATTTCCACCATATGATGCAGTGATTCTGCTTTCACCACGAGCTGCAAAAAATAAGAATCTTGTGCATGCAATTGAGCCGCTGCTAAATCGAATACCAGTTACAGCGATGCGAACAGCGAACAGGCTGGTAGACGAAGGCGGAGAGACACCAAAAGAAGCTGCACGACAATTATTTTTAGACTAATCCGCACTTTGGTCATTTGAATAGCCCGGCTTAACGTATTTATATGATTAGATTAAGCGGGATCTATTGTAGCAACGGCTTTGAGCACACCGCTTGATGGGTCAACAAGCTTTGGGAATATCTCGGGAAGTTCTGTCCAGCTCATGCGATGGGTTATCCAAGGTGCCGTATCAATACGGTTGGCTTCGATATCTTTCACGATGCGATCAAAGTCTTGTGATAATGCATTCCTACTTCCAAGAATGGAAAGCTCTCGCCGATGGAGAAGTGGGGCGTGCGGGAACGAGAGCTCGCCCTGGGTTATTCCTACGTACACGACGCGACCACCAAAGGCACAGAATTCAAGAGAGCGGTTCATGCTACGATCACTACCTGTTGCATCAATGACAACATCGCATAGTTCGTTGCCTGTCATTTCCTTGACTTTATTAAGATCTGTTTCCGTTCCATCAGCACAGACCGTGTCGGTGAGGCTATAAATGTTTTGCACGAAGTCGAGACGGCTTTGAACCATGTCCATTACGATAAGTCTCGCACCTGTGAGACGAACGAATTGCATGGCAGAAAGGCCAATAGGCCCAGCGCCTATGACAAGAACAGTGTCATCAGCAGTGATTTTTGCTCTGTCGACTGCGTGACAGCCAATCGCGAGTGTTTCTACAAGTGCATTCTGCTCCGGAGTAAGATTCGGAGAAGGGTGGAGCTTTCTTGCCGGCATTATGAACTGAGGCCGGAGGCCTCCGTCGCAGTGTACACCTAACGTCTGATGATGCTCGCAGCAATTTGTCTTACCAAGACGACAGGAGTGACATTCTTGGCAGTTGATATAGGGTTCTACACAGCAACGATCTCCGACGCGAATATTTTCAACGTTGTCTGCAATCTTGATAACTTCAACCCCAAGCTCATGGCCAGGGATTCTCGGGTAACTAAAAAAAGGCATTTTTCCGAGGTATCCACCATAGTCGGTACCGCATATGCCAACTGCTTCAACGCGAACAAGAGCTTGGCCAGGTTGTAATTCACTGGGTTCTGCAATTTCGATCATCGCCCACTGCTTCGGCTGTACGAGTTGAAGCGCTTTCATTGTGTATGGTTCCCAAGGAGTTGTAGATATATAACGCTTAGTCCGGTACAAGACCGTAGAAGTTTTCCGCATTACTACCAGTGATCGCCGCGGCCTCGTCGAGCGACAGTTGGTCAATGAGGCTGTGCGCAATGCCCAGCACCTCGGCGTACTCAGCGGAGAGAAGGCAGACGGGCCAGTCACTTCCAAACATAAGTCGGTCTGGGCCGAATGCATCAAGTGCAATTTCAAGGTACGGCGTGAAGTCTTCCTGCTGCCAAACTTTCCAATCAGCCTCCGTCACAAGACCAGATAGTTTGCACATGACATTTTCGTGGCGTGCGAGTTCGGAGAAGTTCTGCTCCCAGTCTTCAGTTTCATGTTTCCTAATCTGCGGCTTTGCCATGTGATCCAAGACAAAAGACTGATCTGGTAAGAGCCTGACCAGCTCAACGGCAGCGGGTAGTTGATGAGGGAAAACAAGAAGATCGTATGTGAGGTCAAAGTCCGTGAGCTGGCGAAGTCCTCTTAAGAACTCCGCGCCTAAAAGAAAGTGTGGGTCTGGTTCATCTTGCACGACATGCCGAACACCAACAAATTTTTTGTGCTGTGAAAAGTGTGAGAGATCATCGCCCACTGATGGGCTTCTAAGATCGACCCATCCAACCACACCACGAATCGAAGAATGTGAGTCAGCGCATTGAAGCAGCCATTGGGTTTCCTCTTTGGTCTGGCGAGCCTGAACTGCGACGGAGCCCGAGATATTATGCAATTGACTCGTTTGAACAAGTTCAGGCGGTAAGTAGTCTCGCGCCAGACGTTCCATTCCGGATGTTATCCAAGGGTAGTCCTTTTGAGAATATTTCCAGAAGTGTTGGTGAGCATCAATGTTCATGGAATCTTCAAAAAATGTTGGAAGCCGTATGTCGTGACTCAAGCAATTAGTTGTTTTCTGCAAGCCCCTCACTGTGGCCGATATTCTTTACGGACGAAAATTTTTCAATAACCGACTGAAGGAGCTCTTGGTCAAGTGGTTCTCTGAGCCATTCTGCCCATTGACGAATATTTTTTGGATTTGCACTTCCAGCGACGGTTGTTGCAATTGCGGGGTTGGCCACTGAGAACTGAAGAGCCAGTTTGGCCAATGATGAGCCGTGTTCTTTACAAAATTTAACAGCATCACGAGCAGATTGACGAACGTTTTCTGGTTCCTTGAGCCATGGTGGAAGCGGAGCGTCAGTGAGCAGGCGTGCGCTGAATGGTCCGGCATGCATCACACCAATGCCTTTGTCCTGCAGATATGGCACAGTTTCATCAGCAAAACGGGTATTCTGTAACGTGTACTGGTTGTAATTCAATACACAATCAACATCTGTCTGGTCACAAATGAATCGGAAGATTTTCTGTGGATAGCCGCTGAACCCAATGAAGCGAACTTTGCCTGCCTGCTGGGCTCTACGGAGTGCTGGCAGTGTCTCATCCACGATTTGCTGCATCGGGACAAATTCGATATCGTGACAGAGCATAATATCGAGGTGATCTGTGTTAAGTCGATGAAGTGAGATATCAACGCTTTCAGAAACACGCTGTGCAGAAAAGTCAAAGTGCCCAACGTCGTAGCGGCCAAGCTTCGTGCAGAGTAAATAGTCATCACGGGGTACGTCTTGTAATGCTAGGCCTAGCATAATTTCACTCATGCCGCGGCCATAAAAAGGGCTTGTGTCGATGAGATTCATGCCATTGTCAATTGCGACGCGTACACTCGACAGTGCCTCGTCGATCGAGATCTTCCGAAATTCCTGCCCGAGTGAGGACGCTCCGAAGGATAGGACTGGTACTTCAAGCCCCGTTTTTCCAAGGATTCTGGTTTGCATGAATTTTCTCTGTGGTTGTGGCTTTCAGTGATTGGACTCGAAAGTTCGGCAGCCGATTGAAAGCAGGAGATTGGCCCATGGTTGAGTGTCTGCCGTTTGAATTGTGAGTATGTGGTCAGGGGAATCGACGGCTTTATAGAAGTCCCATTTGGCGATCGGTTCAAGAACGCAACTGTTCTTTGCATCTCGAAGAAGATTTCGATATGTGCTCCAGACGGGTGGGTCTCCCGGAGTAGCTGAGGCATAAGAGTCTTCTCTATCTACGCCCATTGTTTGCACACCATCGATTTGAATAGTACCTAGTATTGCCTGAAAAACCTCGGCGACAGTAGGAACGTCCGGCATAACTTGAAGTGATACAACGTGAGCGTTCACTCCGCGTTTCGTGGCCGCAGGATAATTACCGTCTGCAATGAGAACAAGAGAATGATGGCCACTCGTGGCAAGAATTTGCAGTATTTCAGGATGAAGGAGTGATGTGTTGAGCATTGGTGTAGATCGCTATTAATTGAGGTGAGTTATGAGGACTCGCATGTCTTTATTGACTGTATTGTTTGATTTGCAGCGTCAGTGGCAGAAGGGAAGGGGAAAACCTCTGCTGCAAGGTATTGCTCATACCCCGCGGTAACCAGCGCCTGATAGATCGCCTGTGAGTTCGTATGGCCAAGCCCCATCGCCCGCCTGTTGGAGTCCGCCCAGTGCACGTGGCCAATGATGTCTGGATGAATTGTACTGACACGTTGTATTGATTCTGGAACATTCGGCTCCTCAATATTCATGTGAAAGAGGTCACAGAGAAGCCGAACGCCACGCTGCACAAGATTATTCTCAACGAGAAATTGAGCTGCTGCTTCTTGTGTGTTCAGAAGATTGGTCTCATAGCGATTTAGTGGTTCGTAAAGAAGCACCTGCCCATGGCTTTGTGCTCGATCAGCCAGAGTTCCTAGACCCTCCGCAAGAAGTTGAAGAGCTTCTGCGCGTTTAGTGGCATCAGTGCTTTGCCCCTGCATGGAACCAATAATTGCAGGAGCATTATATTCACCCGCGGTATCGATCAGTGCTGAAATGAATTGTATCCCCCTTGCTCGTTTTTCATGGTCTGCATCGGTGAGAGATAGTCGTTGTTTCAACCATCCTGCTCCGGTGCCAACCGCGGCTACACTGAGAGAGTTTTCTTTGAGAAGTAACGGAAGTTTACTGGCTGGGAATTCTTCGGCAGTGCCTGGAAAAATTTCCACAGCGTCAAAGCCTGCCTCAGCAGCAGCATGACAGCCGGCTTCGATTCCATCGTGAAAGACGAATGGTCCTCGTTGCGCCTCTGGTACAAGACAAATTGTAATAGCTGATTTCATGATACTCACTCTCTCGATAATAACGTTGCTAAGCCGAAAGCACTACTTGGCGAATAGGGGCTGGAGATGCCTTTCGTAGAGGTTGGTGGTAACCTGTTCGGCAACAATCTCACGATGTTCTTTCAAAAGGTTTGTATATCGAACGCCCTCAGCAGCAGCTACTTTGAATGCAATGTGAAGAAGTTGTCGAACGTGGGGATTAAAGCGGCTGTCAGTTTGAATATGACGAATGGTTGCAGCGGTGTCGGAACAGGATAATGAATCAAAGTTTTCCACGGAAAGGAGTTGGTCGGGATCAATATCGATAACCGTTGCGTATGGCCCGCACAGTTCTTCACGATGATTGATTGCGTACCGATACACGTCACGAACAAGTTGAAGCCCATCACCGTTTGCTTCTGCAAGCCCAATCAATTCTTCAAGCCATGTTGTGCCAGCTGTTTTGAGGTGGACCCCGGCACCGGTTGCATTGAGTACCCGGCGAATAATCGGGTACAGAGAGAACTTGTCGCTCCCGGAATGAACAGAAAGTTTGAGTGTAGCTGGGAGTCCATACTGTTTAATAGCGAATGCACATACTGCAACGTCATCAGAAAATTCTTGCTCAAATTGTGCAAGATCGCCCACGTAGTCGACACCCTTGTTGAATCGTCCAGTAAACTTCGGAGCAACGGTCTGCACGGGGATTTTTTCATCTGCTAAGAGAGCGAGTATGACGAGCAGCTCTGGTGGCGTTTGCGGCTCATCAGTTTCATCCATGCTCACCTCAATCACCACATCGTCACCACAAGATTTTGCAATATGGTTGTAGATTACCGAGGCATCTTTGCAGGCTTTGAAGTATTTTCGGACAATACGTGCCGTCCCGTCTTCGGAGAGACGAATTACTTTTGTGATGCCTGGGATAGAGACTGCCTTGCAGAGTTCTGGGTGAGCGGTAACGAAGGCTTGTATATCTGTGTCGTTTGCCGGTTTACCAATTGAATCTGCAACATCAATCGTGAAGAAATCACTCGAGCTGAGATACCCGTCAACCGTTTCAAGGCGAATGTGATCGGCGTCGATATACCAAGGGCTATTCCAACCTGATTCGGCGATGGCTGCCGCAGCCGCAACGCGAACGTCTTCAGGTTTGCTGCCAATAAAACCATGCTCACGGTGTGATTTATTCCAGACAGGTGCAACGTCTACACCCTCTTGGGCGAGTTGTTGAAAAGCAGCCAGTTGTGCAGTGGCTTCATGTCCGAAGCGGTCGCCAACGCCAAATGAGAAACGGGGCAGGGTTCGCATGGTAGTCCATTGGGGTTGAGGAGGCGTTGTGTCACAAAATGTAATCTATTTCACGAGGAAAGCTTGTGGGATAGTGATTCTTGACTGATGGATAGCTATTCTTGACCTTATGCCAAAACCTCAAAAATCAAAAACTACTGAAAAAAAACTTCCTGCGTTTGTGTCACGTCAGGTTGTGAAGTCGCAGCGATACTTTGTTGATTTGGTACCAGATCAAACACGTGCGCTCTCAGTTGCCTGTGGGGGGTATGAGCAAGTACGCAAAGACTATGTTGTCAGTCGGACTGACTTTCCATATTTTTGTATTGAATTTGTCTGCGCTGGGAGGGGACGAGTCTGGCTCGGCGAGGGTGCTACAGCTGCTCGTGCTGAAGATTCGCTGCCATTGCATAAAGGAACACTCTTTGCGTATGGGCCCGGTGTGCCTCACCGCATAGAAACCGACAGGAGGCAGACGTTACGGAAATACTATGTTGACTTCGTCGGCCGGCAGGCAGGATCACGGCTTCGGCGGATGGGATTTACAAGAGGGTCAGTCTTGCGAGTAAGCCACTCAGATGAGATCAGCGAAGTCTTTGAGCTTATGTTGCGTTGTGGTTCTCCCGCTTCTGTTCACAGTAAAACTCTGTGCACACAGTTGCTTGGCGTGATGTTAGCGAAGGTCAATCAACGAATGCTGCCCGAAGAGGCAGTTGATGATCGTGCGTTTCGAACCTACGAACGATTTCGCTCTACGCTCATTGAACGTTGTGTTGATTGGCAGTCAGTTGAGTCGGCGTGTGTCGCGGCAGGAATCTCTCCGGAATATGCGTGTCGTCTCTTTGCTCGGTTTGGTGAAGACAGCCCCTATCGTTTGCTGACCCGGCAACGCATGAGTCTTGCTGCTGAATGGCTCGCTCACGAGCAGATATTAGTCCGTGACGCGGCATTACGCCTTGGGTACCATGATCAGTACCAATTCTCACGCACGTTCAAACGAGTGTTTGGGATTGCACCCGCCGCATTTCGGCAAGGGCACAATATTGCATCTATTTCAACTGAATGAGTTATTGAGACGGCTCTTGTCCAATTGCATCTCGCAGATAATTCGAGGGTTCAAAGTCTTGAATAACCACTTCCGTCGTATCTCCCCGCACCATTCGTGCCTGCTTCACACAGATCTCAGGAGTCTTTGACGGTGAAAACAAGATGTCGTCGTGGGTTGCGTGCAGTTTCTCAGCAAATAAATCTGGAGTGAGATGCCCGCCAAGATGATCACTGCGGCCGGTGGCCACGTGGAGAGTTCCTAGTACCTTTTCGTCTTGGATGTCCCGGCCCGAAACGGGGAGGTCTTGTGTGCCAAATCCAAGTTCACCGATTTCACCGGTGACAGGGTCGATTTTCAATTTATGATTGAATGCCTCAACAAGAGTGGCATCACCAGCAATCAAAGTTGCTGTTGTAATGCGTCCATCAGTAACCTCCATAATTGCAAGGGTACCGTCATCAAATTTCATCGGAAATTTACCAGACGCACCTGTGGGGACGAAATAGACTTCTCCAGCTGGCAGATTTGCGATATCCGGGGTTCTTCCAAGGCAAAGTCCGTGACTCTTTTGGGCGTCCTGGCCGCTGCACTGAATGGTCAGTTGATATTGCGTATTATCTAGTTCGAAGTCAATTTCGAAAGAGTCTGCGTTTGTCAGAGCAAGGCGCATTTTTTCGGCCTCCTGACTGACATCTCGGTAGTCAACAGCAAGCCCCGTAGCAAGAATAATGTCATTGAGCCCATGCAGTGTGGCACCTCGAAAGCCAAATTCTTTTGCGAAGGCAGTGAGTGGAGCGGTCGCGGAAAAGGTTGAAATACAAAGGATGAGATCATATTGTGTATAGACCGATTCCTTCAATGAAATTGCTGTGCCGGTCGAGTCAATAGCTTCATCAGGTAGATCGAGGTTGCTTCCGCCAGTCTCTTGGTAGGCGAACATCTCTCCTCCGGTGACACCAAGCTTTTCTGCTAGGCCTTGCTTCAGGCTCTGATAAAAAACTTCGTATGCCTTACGCTGCACAGATAGTTTGGGATTCTGTAAAAATGCAAAATCGCGCATCTGGCTGGTATCAGCAAGATCGATTAGGATCGCCACTCGGCAACCTTGTATGGGCTCAAATACTGTCCCGAGCAATTGCTCTAGATCAAATTTCGGGAAGTCTTCAATTGTACGTCGCACAATTGGGGTCGGTTTCATTGTTGCAGTACTCATAATGTAGTTATAGCAAACTCGCCGCCGGCGTCCGCTTTCAAATTTTATTCATTTGCTGGCACCATGAACAAATGCACAGATGTCGAAGCCTTTCCCAATAATCTGCCTGTCGCAGCTGTTCTTCAGGAAGTATTAGCTGCATCTCAGTCAGGGCCGGTAGTCGTATGTGCACCCCCGGGTTCGGGAAAAACATTGCTTGTCCCGGCGGCCATACACGACTCCCTTCTCGGGAGGGGAACTGTGGTTCTGGTGCAGCCACGACGGTTTGCCGCGCGAGCTATTGCACGGCAGATTGCCACCATGAGAGGGTGTCGACTCGGCGAAGAGGTCGGGTACCGGGTACGGTTTGATTCACGGGTGTCGCAGGCGACAACACTCTGCGTGCAGACAACGGGTGTTCTTCTTCGCCAACTTGTCACAGACCCAACGTTGTCTGACGTCACATGTGTCGTTCTGGATGAATTTCATGAGCGTTCACTCGATATGGATCTCCTCTTGGGCATGCTGAAGCGGCTCCGAGAGGCAGGACGGCCAGACTTGTCGCTCGTAATAATGAGTGCAACACTTGATGCGGGTGTTCTCACTCGATTTCTCGATGGAGCAAAAGTCATTACAGCGAACGCTCGGTTGTACCCCGTCGAAGTAACGTACGCGAAAAATATTGGCTCACAGATATTGCCCAGAAATTTGCCAGATGTCATTCAGCAAACCATACCAAAGGCGTTACGCGAGACGTCAGGCCACGTACTTATTTTTCTTCCTGGTGTTGGAGAAATCTTTGCAACCGCGAAAGCGGTTGAAGCAGATGTCGAACGCGCAGGGCACCGTCTCGTAAAGCTCTTTGGTGATCTTCCAGCAGAGCAGCAGGATGAAGCCTTACAAGATGATGGTCGTCGAAAAATCATTCTTGCCACAAATATTGCAGAAACGTCAGTGACTATTCCCGGAGTCACGGGAGTCATTGACAGTGGGTTGGCGAGACAACTGCATGTCTCTTCAGCAACAGGGTTGCCCCAATTACAAACGCTTGCCATTTCTCAGGCATCAGCAGATCAACGCGCGGGAAGAGCTGGCAGAACCATAGCTGGTAGATGTTGGCGTCTCTGGAACGAGGCTGCTCATCAGCGGCGTCCACAGTTTGAAAGGCCTGAGGTCCTGCGGGCAGATCTTACGCAAGCGATTTTATTGTTGAAGGTGCTCGACCAGGCAGAGGCGTTCCCGTGGCTGGATGAACCATCTCCCGAATTCGTGACAAGGGGCTACGAACTTCTTGTAGGGCTCGGTTGCGTGCATGAGAAAACGGAGGGCACATGTCTTTCGTATGATGTGACAGACCGGGGTAGGGATATTGCGAGCCTGCCAGTGCATCCAAGACTGGCAAGCCTGTTAATCGAAGGTGCACGTGCAGGGGTGCTTCATGAGGTATCCCTTGCAGCCGCACTACTCACCGAGCGTGATCCTTTTCGGGCTGGCGGTCGGCCTGGAAGTGGGCCTCGTGATCTTATCGAGGCCCACATCCGTTCAGATCTTTATGAAAAAGTTCGCGTAATGCAGCATTTCAACGTGGAACGTACCGATGTGAACATGTCTGGCTTGCCACCGATTCACTTTGGTGCCGCCCAATCGGTTCTCCGGGCGGCCCAACAGTATGCTCAGCTCGCTTCACAATGGTGTGGCCCACAGGCCACGGATAGCGAAAGTATTTTTCGGCAGGTTTTCTTAACTGCATTCCCCGACCGTCTGTGTCGGGTTCGGCCCGGCTCAGCAGAACGGGGAACGATGGTTGGCGGGCGGGGCGTGCGGCTGGACAAGCAAAGTTCTGTACGACACGAGAAGTTCTTTGTCGCGATCGATATTGATGATTCGAACCGTGAAGTCACGGTACGGTGCGCTTCAGCGGTTGAACCGCAGTGGCTTACGATCAACGGTCCGTTGAAAGAGCATCTTTCAGTTTTTCACGATGTGACATTCAATCAAGCAAGAAAAAAGCTTGAGGGAAGAAGAAAGGTGTCATGGCACGGACTCATCCTAGAAGAATCTCCTCAGGCTATTGAAGACGATAATCAAGCACTAGATGTGCTTTTCGAGCAAGCACTTCGGAAGCCAATCGAGGTGCTACCCGAAGAAAAAACTGAGGCAGCGCATTTTCTTCTACGTGCACGGTGGCTTCGGCAGGTGCACCCCGGAAAGCTTGATGGTCCTGCAAAAAATTTGGATAGGGTGCTCGATACAGAATCACTTCTTCATCACGTGCGGGGCGAGGCACACGGATTTCGCTCATTTGAAGATATACGGAATACAGATTGGATGATTCTCTTTTCTTCGCTGCTTGGGGATGATGGAGTTGCTTTAGTGAATAGGCTGGCACCAGTTCACTGCGTGCTGCACAATGGGAAGAAATATAAAATCGAATATGCGATAGGCAAGCAGCCGGAAGTTCGTATTCGTATTCAGGAGCTCTTTGGGGTCGTGGAAATACCAGGGCTTGATGATGGAGAAGTCGCTCTCACGGTCCAACTTCTTGGGCCAAACAATAAGCCGCAGCAGCGAACGGATAATCTGATGAGTTTTTGGTTACGCACCTATCCGTCAGTGAGAAAAGAGATGAAACATCGATATCCAAAGCATGCGTGGCCTGAAGACCCAACAGTCGTTGTTCAAAAAAAGGTGGGACGCTCTAAAAATGCCTAAAGACAAGCGGGAGTGCCATGAAACAGAACAGTGCGGAGGGCACGGAGAGCCAAGCGAATGGCTCGCACGTCTCCAGCGATTTGTAGCAACTGAGCGACGAAAGAACCGGCCACAGGCAAAATATCCTAGGCAACGTAGTGAACCAACTGAGACGGCACGTCTTGCTGAAGTGCAACTGCTTGAGCGTCATATCGGGAGTTGGGTACCTTGTCTTGATGAACTACTTGGAAGTGTCAATCGGTGGCAAGCAAAATTTCCCGCTGTTGTCATTACCACAAACCCCGTTGGGGTTACTGCATGCGATAATCTGCTTCTTAATGAATCGTTTCACGAAGCGTTGTTACGGTGCTGTTGTCTTACAGAAAACGAGTATCGATATTGGTGCAAGCAAGAACCAGATGTCCATTTTGAATCTCATATAAATTATTGGGCGTGGATAAAGACTTCAGTTCCGGCTGTACGAGCGAAAGAGTTTCAGGAATACCCAATAGCCGAAGGTAGCGTGTACTGGTTGCTACGGCATGGCGTAAGCGGTCTTGGTAAGCACGATTTTTTTGATTGCAAAGTATTTGAGTGGGATGGCATGAAGGCGACTTTGCTCACGGAACACTTTCGAGAGGGCGTTCCTTCTGTATAGTGGTTCGTTACCCACTTATTCAAATAAGGAATAGTTTCCGCTATAATCCAATTTCTAATGCAATATCTGGCAGTTGAAAATTAAATGAAACCCCGCATCCTCGTTACGACAACCTCATTTCAAGACACTCCTGGCACACATCATGAGATGTTGGCTGATACAGGGTGGGAAATTATCAAAGAACGTGGCCCGCTGTCTGAGGCAGATACGCTGGCAGCAGTAGGTGCAATTGATGGGTATATTTGCGGCGATGACGTCATCACACGAGCCGTGCTTGAACGAGCGTGTCCTCGTTTAAAGGTGCTGAGTAAGTATGGTATAGGTGTTGATAAGATCGACGTTGATGCAGCCACAGAAATGGGACTGCCGTTACTTTTTACTCCAGGTGTGAATCACACAACGGTAGCGGAGCATACGTTTTTGTTACTTCTCGCAATTGAGAAACACCTTCTGTTTCATGCTGATTCAACTCGGCAGGGTGGCTGGAAGCGAAAAACAGGCCGAGAGATTGCTGGGAAAACTATTGGTGTGGTCGGTATGGGGCGTATTGGGAAAGAGGTTGCCAAGCGTGCAAAGGCTTTCGGCATGACCGTAATCGGGTACGACGTTTATTGGGATGAATCCTTTGCTCGTGAGCATCAGGTAGAGCGAGTCCATGACATCCATGATCTTTTTCCTCGTGTTGATTATCTTTCACTTCATACAAATCTTACACCGAACACTCGGGAGCTTATTCGTGATGAGACAATTAAACTTTTGAAATCTGATGCAGTGATATTGAACTGTGCGCGTGGAGAGATAGTAAACACGAATGACGTTGCCGAAGCCTTACAGTCTGGCGTGTTGCGCGGTTATGGGACTGATGTGCTTGATGAAGAACCGCCAGCCGCAGATCATCCACTTACACGGTTGCCAAATTGCTTGGTGACCCCGCATATTGGTTCCCGGACTCTTGAAAGTGTTCAGCGGCAGGCAGTTGCTGCTGTGACAAATCTTGTTCATGCAATGCGGGGTGAACCACCGCTTGCACAGGTTAATCCAGAGGTTGCTGTCCAGAATGTTGTGGGATAAATTCATTCCATGAGATCAGCCTTACAAGGATGAAAGAAGGGGAGATGGCAGAGTTGTTCTATGTTGTTCCTGTCGAGGAGCATGAGCGAGTTGTCTGTGCTGCATATGCAAAACGCGGATTCTCAAGCACTGAATCAAAGCAGGCAGCACGGCTTGCGACGGCCGCTACGAAGCATGGTATTCGGACCCATAATGCAATTAAAGCGATCCACTTAGACGATCTTTTCGGGTCGAGGGTCGGGGGATGCGTGCCTGGCGTAGCCGTACAGCGGTTGGACACAAGATTCGATGCAGCAGAGGTCTGGGATGGCAAAAAAAAGCTTGGACAGGCCGTTGCATGGGAAGCAATCGAACGATGTATTGAACTTGCGGAAATACATGGCTCGGGCACGGTATCAGTTGACAATGCATTTCACTACCTGTGGGGCGGTGGGTACGTCATGGAGGCTGCAAGGCGCGGGTACATCGCCGTGACAAATTGCACGGCATCACTGGCTGAGGTTGTTCCGTTTGGAGGAGTGTTTCCGACCCTTGGTACCAATCCGCATTCTTGGGGTTTTCCAACAACCGATGCAGTTGGATTCCCCATTGTGATCGACTGGGCAACGTCAGTCATCGCAATGGGAAGAGTGCAGCAATTCCAGAGAGAGGGGAAAGAGCTCCCTCCGAATGCAGCTGTTGATAAAGACGGAAATTCAACGACTGATCCACATGCTGCGGTATCCCTAATGCCTTTTGGTGCACATAAGGGGTATGGGCTGGCCTTAATGAACGAGGTCATTGCAGCCTTTATTGGCGGTTCTATACCGACGATTCGAAGTAGGCAGCAGGTAGATGGTGAAAAGCAGGGCTGCAATTTCTTTTTTCAAGTGTTGCACCCAGAGGCCTTGTCAGCCGGACTATTTGCAAAAAATAGGTCGCAGATAGAAAACGTAAAAGTGGTTATCGAAGATATTCTTGGCCATGGCAATGATTCGTGCCTTCTGCCGGGACAGTTGGAGGCTCAATTTGCTGCGCGGAGTGAAGAAGCTGGCGGTCTCCTCTTTTCGGAGGCAGAGGTAGATGCTTTGAATGAGATTGCCATCGAAGCTGGTACACAGGGGTTTGAAAAGCACGTATTAAAAAGTGTTTCTATTGTTTGATCATAAAGAGGAGTGAAAATGGCGTTACCGCTGAAATCTCGTGAGGAGTGTGGTTTTGACGCAGTGTCATTAGGTGAAGTCATGCTACGACTTGATCCAGGAGAAGGCCGTATACGAACCTCGAGGGAATTTCATGCATGGGAGGGTGGCGGTGAATACAACGTGACCCGTGGATTAAAAAAATGCTTCAATCTACGGACGGCAGTTGTCTCTGCTTTTGTTGACAATGAGGTTGGCCACCTTATTGAGGATTGTATTATGCAGGGTGGTGTATGCACGGACTATATTGTGTGGAGAAATGATGATGGAATGGGGCGAACCGTTCGAAATGGCCTCAATTTCACAGAGCGCGGACATGGAATACGTGGTGCTGTTGGCAACCCAGATAGAGGGAATACTGCTGCAAGTCAGCTAAAGCCCGGAGATGTCGACTGGGACCAGATATTTGGCACGATCGGTGCCCGTTGGTTTCATACAGGGGGTATTTTTGCAGCGCTCTCCGAGACGACAGCGGCTTTAACTATTGAAGCTGTCACAGCGGCAAAAAAATATGGAACTATCGTTTCATATGATCTGAATTATCGTCCAAGTCTCTGGAAAAGTATTGGTGGGCTTGAGAAGGCTCGTGAAGTCAACGGCGAAATTGCGAAGCATGTTGATGTCATGATTGGGAATGAAGAAGACTTTACGGCATCGCTCGGATTCGCGGTCGAGGGTGTTGATGAGTCAATCAGTGAAATAGAAACAGGTGCTTTCAAACAAATGATTCAGCAGGCCGTTACACAATTCCCCAACTTTCAGGTCGCAGCAACCACTTTACGGCGAGTATTGACAGCAACTCGTAATGATTGGTCGGCGATACTCTGGCACGAAGGTAAAATGTATGACAGTCAGAAGTTTCCAGAGTTAGAAATTCTTGATCGAGTCGGTGGGGGTGACAGTTTTGCGAGTGGATTGGCCTTCGGCTTTCTCGAATTCAATGATCCACAGCAAGCGGTCAACTATGGGGCCGCTCACGGGGCATTGGCATCAACAACCCCTGGTGATACCTCGATGGCAACCCGAAAGGAAGTTGAGAAGGTCATTGCTGGTGCTGGCGCACGAGTGGTACGGTGATACGTGGTGTGGGCATAATGTGAAGGTTTTTATTGTGTGTAGAAGGGTCGTCGTGTCATGCTTTTGAGAATAGCTGTCTTGGTGGGAATATTTGTGGGATGCGGGCTGGTTGAGAAATGTTGTGCATTTCAAAAGGTTTCTGAAGAACAGCAAGCCTTGGACATTAGCCAGCATGGCTTCGACGGTGTATCTATGGCTGTACGGACTGGCTCGCAGATCAGATTCACCCCAACGAAACGTGGAAGAGCACAGAGGTACATTGTTTCTCCACGGTTCTGTGCAGCCATTGCCGCTGTTGAATGTGTCGGGCACCCGAAAATCAAAGTGAAAGTCCAGCCAGAGCCGACGTTGTGGCGTTTGCAATGGAGTGAAGCGCTGCCAGATGGTGCGGATCTTTTGATGAGGTTTGATATGCCACCGCGACTGATTTCTGAGCAAATAGCGATTAAGCCGTCTTCAGATGGTGCGTTGTTTCTTCGAGCATGTGAAGCACGTACCGTTGGTGAGAAGCTTCGTTATGAGCCACAGCCTTTTAAAAATACTGTTGGCTTTTGGATCGAACAGAGTGATGCCGCAGTGTGGCAGTGTCAGATTCAGGAGGCCGGATGGTATTCAGTCGCGATTCTTCAGGGGTGTGGCCATGGCCAAGGTGGAAGTCAGGGGAATATAATTTTCCTCAAAAAAGGAAGTAAGATTGACTCAGCTACGTGCGTTATTAAGGAAACAGGACACTTTCAAAATTTCGAGTGGGTGCACGGCGGCCATGTGTTTCTTGGCGAAGTTGGTGACTATACGGTGCACATACAGCCGGAGCATATTCGAGGGAAAGCGTTTGGTGACATTCGTGCCGTATCGATTGTGCGCCAACAGAAGCATGTTGCTGCAGGTAATCAGTAAAATGAAATAACAAAGACGTGGCCTG